>DALYEZ010000004.1:12747-58170 GCA_031972295.1 Minisyncoccota bacterium
ACTTCAACGTCATCAATTACAATACTTCCACCTGTAGGATGATCGAGAAGGGAAACCTGATAGAGCACAGTTGATTTTCCCGCGCCTGAACGACCCATGATAGCAATAAACTCTCCGGTGTTAATATCCAGATCAATGCCTTTAAGAACTTTAGTGATGAGTTCTCCTTCCTGAAATGTTTTTGTTAAATTACGTACAGTAATCATAAATATTATCTTCCTAGAATTGCATTAAGGGTGTTTTGACGAACAATCATTTTTGCAGGAATATAGCCAGCAATAATTGCGGTGAAAACAAGAATACCCATACGAATAAGTGTGCCGTCGATTGGCGCAACTAAGATACCATCACTAAAAGGAAAGTCGATTGGGTTTGCTTCAAAAAATGGAACGAGTAGACCATACGTAATCATGATACCAATTCCAGAACCAATAACACTATAAAAGAAAGACTGCATAACATACGCATACTCAATAGATCGTTCAGAAACACCAATACCTTTTAATATGCCAATATATTTTCTGCGAGTCACCGCATTGATAAACACCACAATAAAAAGCGTAATCGACGCAACTACAATTCCAATAGACCCAAAGAAATTTCCAAGAGTACCGAAAAGTGCGGCTATATCTTTTACAAAACTCGGTGTCCCTTCCTCAAAGGTTTGAATCTTGGCAAATTGCCCATAGCCATTTTCTTTTAGCGTTCTCTGCAGTGCAAGCGCGGCGGCATCACTTGTTGTCTTAATACCGATTTCATCTGCATCGTAGTTTACAGCGCCAGTAAATTTCAAAAATTCACCCTCTGCCATATATGCACGCCCACTAATAACATCGGCCTTCGCTTGAATAATTCCAACAATAGTGTACTCCTTTGTGTTGTCACCAATCTTTACACGAATCTTGTCGCCTGTGGCTACACCTTTAAGTGCAGGTCTGTTGTCATCTGCTTGATACTTTTCCACTAAATCTTTTCCGAGCACTATCACATCTGAATCTCCGGCTTCTAAAAACCGTCCTTCAATCATTTTTCCTGAGAGCCCACCGAATGCATCTTCTTGCACGGGGTTTATACCCACAAGCGGCGCACCTACTTTATTTGGTTCGTCAGCATCTTTCCGTGTCTTGTATCCAGCTTCAAGTGTTGCACCTTCAATGTATCGAGTACTATATGCAGTTACGTCAGGGTTCGAACGAATGAGAGATAAAATCTCCGTCGTTTTTTCTATCTGCTTTTTCTCATCAAGAGGGGAGACGGTGAGATCACCATTTAATCGTGTTTTAAATTCTTGATTGATTCCAATAATAAGCCCCACTAAAATTCCTGAGGTCATCACCAGGTTCAAAAAAGTGAGCGTCATGATAAAGACAATGAGGCTCGTTGTCCAAATACTGGACCGCTTCACTTGGCGATAGGCTAAAAACCAGCCTACCTGAATATCCTTCAGCATATGTTATTTACTGAGAGGTATAACAATCTCTTCGCCACCTACGAGTCCTTCTAGAATTTCTCGTTCACCATCACTACCTAAAATTCCTTGTTTTACAATTACCTCCTTTGTTGTATCTCCCGTCTTCACTGTTACAAATCGTCCATTGTCACCTGTTTGCACTGCGCGCGCAGGAACAGAAACAACATTTTCTTTTTGACTCGTAATGATGTCAATGTTTGCTGTCATACCTGACTTAATACGCTCGTCTTTTTTTACAAACTGCAATGTGGCCTTGTATGTTGACACTCCGTCTGAAACAGTTTCCGCTGGATCAATTTTTGTTACCACTGCATCAAATGTAGTTTCTTTTCCAAATGCCTCAATCCATACTGACGCTTTGTTTGAAAGTGCGACGCGAGCAACATCAACTTCCGGAATCTTTGCCTCAATTTCAAAAGCGCTTTCAGAAATCATCACAATAACAGGAGTGCTCGGAGATGCGTACTGTCCTTGCTTTGCATCAACCTTAGTAACTCGTCCGGTAAATGGAGCAACGATAATAGTCTGACTCACATCTGCCTGAGCTTGTGCTACACGAGCTTGTGCTTGTTTTACCGCTGCTTCTTGAGCTCGAATTTTTTGTTCATCAGTTCCTGAAAGGGTAATTTCAAGATCATTTTCGGCACGCTGTACAAGAAGTTTTTGTGATGAGATTGTATTTCGTTTTGTAGAAACTTCAGAAAGAGCAGTATTGATTGTTACTTTTGCAAGTGTCACTGAAGCGCGATACGCATCAAGATTTCTGTCGGAAAGCGCACAAGAGATGGTTAGTAAGTTATTTACCTGTCGCACAAATTGATCAATTTTCTGTAAATCGTCGTACGCATTTTTGAGTGCAAGATCGACAGCATCACCATTTGCGGTATCTACAGTATCAATAGATGTTTGAATATTTTTGAGCGCAGCATCAACATTAAATCGGGCATCAGTAACACTGGTCTCTGCTTGTGAGTCACATGTCGCAAAGGTAAGCTCATACCCAACTCCAAATCTTCCCTCAAAAAGAGCTGCGAGCTTTACTTGAATACCATCGCTCGCATTTGTAAATGCGCTCCGTAATGTATCTCGTGCATTTATATGACTATTCGCAAGATCTTGTTTTGCAGACGCGAGTGCAGTTTCTTTAATTTGAATTTCTTCTGGTCGAGCGCCGCGCTTAAGTTCATCTAAAGTCGCACGTGCAGAATCAAGTCCCGCTTGTACTTCTTGCAATCGTCCATAAAGGTCGCCGTTGGAAACAGATGCGAGCACAGCGCCACGTACAACAACACTATTCACTTCCGCATTCACGCTTCGTACCACACCACCTCGCTCAAAAGAGAGATTTACTTCTTGCGCAGGCTTTACTCGTCCAGTAATGTTGACCACTTCTTCGATAGTTCCTTTCTTTGCAGTTACAGTTTGTGTCGTTGCATCACCATTGTCACCTCCGCCACTAAAGGCAAAAAAGAGTCCGAGAGCAATGACAACTCCAATAATCCATCGCTTATATTTTTTCCAAAACTGCTGTGCTTTTTGTTTCATATCTAGTGTATTTGAATAACTCCAATGTTAGCATGTTAAGTATTTTTAGGCAAAAATCTAACCCCGAAACACATCCATGTGTTTCGGGGTTCAGAAGAAACCTAACTTGCCTTCGCGACCACTCTTTCGTAACTACTCTGACAAAAGAAATTTGTGTTTCGGATCAACGAGAAATCGTCCTGAAACAGTCCTTCGTCCCAACAAAATCTCTGCCCTGTGACCAGAACGATTGGTTAAGGTAAATTGAGTCTTGAATTCACATGCCCCAATTCTAACCACTGTCCGAACTACAGGACGTTTCTCGGTAGTACCACAGCTGCTAGTCACCGAGCACTCTCCGATCAATCGCAGCTCATACTGTAATCCATTAGAGAGCTGGAAACGAACCCTTTTGCCACTCACGACAATGTTCTGCGCATGAAGGGTGGATCGATATGCTCCAGTATCAATTTTCGTGATGACATCCCTCTGCCCAAAATCAGGCAGAGCCACTTTCTCTAACCACCCAACCAGCACAATGGACATGGTTTACTCCAAGCAGTGAAGTACATTAAATTACTTCCACGAAACGGGTTGCATGTCAAACTACAATCGCTTCAAATTTTCCCGCACGCAGGACTCCATGTTTTCCATTTCAGCAAGGTCACAGTGCAGATGCGCGTGTTTAACCCCCATAACATGAATAATCTTATTTAGAGCGTGCACCATTTTTTCCTTATCTTTCTCAGCAACAACGCCAAACGCCTCTTTAAGTTTTTGATCAAGCGCTTTCATTGATTTTTTAACAAGTGTGGTACCAAGTGTGGTGTTAGTGAGCCGATATTCTCTTTTATTATCAGGGTTTTGAGTACGAGTAAGGCACTTCTTACGAAGAAGGAGGGCAACTTGGCGACTTACCGAGGCTTGGGTGTTTTGGAGCATTTCTGCAATAAGCTGCTGAGAAGTGGTGCCGTGCATAAAAATCATCATGAGTACGTGAAACTGGGCCAAAGTAAGCTCTGTTTCTTTACGGAGAATCTGGTCGGCTATCTTATCAAAAAAGAACAAGCTCTTTTGAAGCATGAAAAAAAGTTCCCGGTTTGTAAGAATTGCTCGATCCATAACTTAACATGCTAAGCATATCACGAATGTGGTACAATACAAAGCATGAAAAACGTCAAACAGAAGATTGTCGTCGGCAATTGGAAAATGAATCCTCGCACTGTTGTTGAGGCGATTGATTGTGCAAAACGGATTGCGCGCAATTTACCAAAAAAATCTCCAACGGTGCTTCTTGCTGTACCAACACCTTTTCTGAGAGACATTCATAAAGCAGTAAAAATAAAAGTTGGCATGCAAAGTATTGCAGCCGAGCAGGAAGGCGCGCACACAGGACTTTCTTCAGGGCCTCAAGGGATGAGTGTCGGTGCAACCTTTACTCTCATTGGCCATTCCGAAGAGCGCGCGCAAGGCACAACGGATGAAACTGTCGCCAAGCAAGTACAAACAGCGTGCGCACTTAAACTTCCATTTATTCTGTGTGTTGGTGAAAGTGTCCGTGACAAAGAAGGTGTGTATCTGCGAACAATAACTAATCAACTTTCTCTTGCACTTAAAAATGTTTCTCCGCGACATGTTTCTTTTTTAACAATCGCATACGAACCAATCTGGGCAATCGGTAAAGATGCATTAGTACCCGCAACACCAAAAGAATGTCTTGAAGTTGTAATCGCCATCAAGAGGTTTTTAAGCGACACCTTCGGAACAAAGAAAGGTGCGCTCATTCCTCTCCTCTACGGCGGATCTGTTTCTAAAGAAAATGCCGCGCTTTTTGTTCGCGACGGTGGTGCCGATGGTCTTTTAGTTGGACGCGAGAGCCTCAAGCCTAAAAATTTCGCTCATATCATTACCGAAGTCGGTCAGGTATAATACATATCAATAAACCCATGGAAACATTACCTTTTTTAAAACCGCAGACACTGAAAGCTGGCGCTCGTGTCCTCATACGTCTTGATCTCAATGTCCCTATCCAGAACGGAAAAATCACCGACACCTTTCGCATAGAGCAAGCTATCCGTACACTTGAAATTTTACAAAAGAAAAAAGTAAAAACGATTGTTCTTACTCACTTAGGTGATGCACACGAAAGTGTTGGGGGAGTCGTGAAAATTCTTTCAAAGAAACTGAAAAATATCTCATTTGTACCATATGTAATAGGTGACAGAGCACTGCATGCAGTGGACTCAATGAAAGCAGGAGAAATTCTCGTCCTTGAAAATCTCCGCTCGCAAGGTGGAGAGGAGGAAAGTGCGCCAAGCTTCGCCCGAGCACTTGCTCGATTTGGTGATATTTTTGTACAGGATGGATTTTCTGTTTCGCACCGCAGACACGCCTCTGTTGTTGGACTTCCAACATTTCTTCCAAGTGTTCTTGGTCCTGAATTTCAAGAAGAGCTCCGAGGACTCCAAAGTGCGCTCACCCCAAAGCAGCCAAGTGTACTCATTTTAGGTGGTGCGAAGTTTAGCACTAAGCTTCCACTACTAAAAAAATATCTCAAGACTACCGACACCATTATTTTAGGTGGTGCACTTGCACATAATGTTCTCAAAGCACGTGGGGTAGACGTGGGAATGTCACTCGTTGACACTAGCGTACCTGTACCAACAACAATTACTAAGGCAGCTAACATTATTGTTCCTATTGATGCACTCACGGAAGCGGGAGAGGTGGTTGATATTCGCCATGTCGGTATGCGCGATAAAATCGTTGACATTGGCCCAGCAACGGTTGCCCTTATCGCAGAGAAAATTAAGAATGCTAAAACAGTTATCATGAATGGTCCACTTGGGCTCTACGAAGAAGGGTATGTGGGTGGAACAAAGGCGGTACTCAAACACCTTGCAGTATTAAAAGGAGAAACAATTGTAGGGGGAGGTGACACAGTCGCGCTCGTACGACAATTAAAGCTCGATAAAAAGATTGATTTTATCTCAACAGGAGGTGGTGCAATGCTTGATTATCTTACTAATGGTACATTGCCCGGCATCGATGCTGTTAAAAAAAGCGCGTCACAGAAGAAGTAGCTTTTCGTTATCTAAACAAGACCTTTGTAAAACCAAAGGCGAATAAAAATATGTATGACACGAACACTTTCTATCGCAGCGCTTACTCTTTTTGCTGCAACTTCGTTTACTTTCGCTGTAAATGACGGAAGTTCAATGCGGAAGGACATCAAAACTACAAAACCAGAGGTAACATTAAACGTATCTTGTATCCAGAACGCAATCGAGAAACGTGACTCTGTAATGATTACAGCACATGGTGCGTATAACACATCTATTGTAAACGGCCTCACCGCACGAAAAGATGCCTTGAAAGCCGCTTGGGCAAAACCAACTCGTAAAGAACGTGTTGAGGCACGAAATGCTGCCTGGAGCACTTTCCGAACTTCACATAAATCTGCTCACTCAGCGCTTCGAACTGTTCGTATAGCTTCATGGAACACATACAATGCAGAGATGAAAGCGTGTGGTGTAGACAAAGAAGTTCATGGTGAACGAGCATCTGAAGTAAAAGATCCAACAAGCTCACTTTAATTTTTATCTTTTTTACAAAATGAATTCACCCGCGACACGTCGCGGGTGTTTTTGATTTATGAAGGTTTTTTATTTCATCACAAGTTCCACAGGGCAATGATCCGAACCAAGGAACTCTCCATATGTTTTAAAATCTGTAACCTTTTTCATCACTTCTTTTGAAACAAAAAAATAATCAATTCTCCAGCCAATGTTTCTATCCCGCGAACGAGTTTTTACATCCCACCATGTGTATACATCTTTCAAGAGAGGGTTGAGTGCACGGTGGACATCAACAAAGTTGAGAGTAACAAAAACATCTACTTTTGCGCGCTCTTCAGGCAAAAATCCAACATGTTTTTCATTTTCTTTTGGTCGAGCAATGTCTATTTCAGTATGGGCAACATTCACATCACCGCAAAAAATAACGGGTTTCTTTTTTTGCAAATCTGTAACCAGTGCTGTAAATGCATCAAAAAATTTAAGTTTGTATGAAAGCCGATGATCCTCACCGCCACCATTGGGAAAGTAGCAGTTGATGAGATAGAAATCTTTAAGTTCAAGAATAATGAGGCGTCCCTCGAGATCACCATTCAAAAAAGTATCGTGCGGTTTTACTTCTTCACACTCGATATTATTTTTTAGATATATCGCTACACCACTATATCCTTTGCGGCTTGTAGCTGAATGAAAAAAACTTTTATATCCGGAAGGAGAGATGATGCCATCGCTTAACTGCTCCTTGTGGGCTTTCGTTTCTTGTAGGCATATAATATCCGGACTCAAATTAAAAAGTTCCTGAAACGCACCTTTCTTTTCAATTGCACGGATACCATTTACATTCCAGGAGATAATATTCATAGAACCATTGTATCAAAAAATAAAAACCGCACAGCGCGCATGCGCGCTGTGCGGTGAATATTAAGAAAGTACTTCCCCGAAGCGCTCTCTCTCCATGGAAACAAGGCGATACTTTGCCTCTGCAAGAGCAGTTGCCCCATACTGCAGCTCGAGGCTTCTGAGCAGAAGACGAAAAGCGCGCTTCTGAAATTCCTTCTTCTTGTTTCGTTTCAGAATCTCCTTCCTTATCTTGAAGATCCTGTTGATAGCCATTTGAACTTTTTTCTCCTGGAGGAGTTCTTCGCGACGCGCTTCTGGCGTCTGATTGTCAGGCTCTTCTGTAATTCTTGTGAAAACAAATTCGAGAATCTTGTACCCGTACTTGTATCCAAGATAGACAATTAACATCCCCGGAACAAGGAACAGGACAACCAGCCAAAAGCACCTCATTTCATCTCTCCCAATGACAAGGATCGCACCCATTGCGATCAACGTTATAATTCGTACACCAAAACCAAATTTTGTTCAAGTCACTTATTCCCACTATGAAATTTTTTATGTACGTCACGCAACTGCTTATCAGTAATGTGTGTATAAATTTGTGTAGTGGAGATATTGGCATGACCAAGCATCATCTGGACCGCACGCAAGTCGGCACCATTAAAAAGAAGGTCGGTAGCAAAGGTGTGACGCAAAACGTGTGGTGTAACCTTTTTTAAGATCCCTGCTTTAAGTGCATAATCTTTCACAATACGTTCAATGCTTCGTGGTGTCAGTCGTAATGTCTGTGCCTGTTTTGCTCCTGGTCCAAGCTGAATGAAAAGTCCCAGATCTACATCAACTCGTTTGCCAAGATAATCTTTGATTGCTTGTTTTGCGTCGTCGGTCAAAAAAACCACGCGAATTTTTTCTCCTTTTCCGCGCACTGAAATTTCGTCTTGTCGTAAATCAATGTTTCTATTTAAACTACAGAGCTCAGAAACACGGAGCCCCGTCGAAAAGAATAGGTGAAAAAGTGCAGTGTCACGCAATCTTCGTAACTCATTTTTTTCTTGTAAGGGCGCAGCAATGAGACGCACAAGCTCGTCATGGGAAATTAGGTCTAGGCTTCGTTCGGGGACTTTTGCAAGCTCAATACGCTCTGGTGGATATACTTCAAAACCTCGCTTGCGAATATATTTCAAAAAACTTCTGATAGCAATGAGGTGATAATTCTGTGTTTTCTTTTTGAGGGTTTCTTTTGGCTGGCCCACGGGGGTAGGGCGATTGAGCCGATTGAGATACAAACGAAACTCACGCATCGAATCATCAGTAATAGAAGAAAGGGAATTTGATTTAAGAAAATCAATAAAACGATTTATATAGTGCTCATAATTTTGTACCGTCTTTAAACTACGTCCACGTTCTATTTCTACGTATTCTAAAAAATGCCTCTTGAGAGTTTGAAGATCCATATCTACTCATAAGTGTCGCACAATAAATTAGCTCTGAGAAGCCCTCATGGGGGAACTGTCTAGCACGCTTGCAAAAGTAAGTAAAGTGTGATATAGTCTTCTAATGAAACGCTTTTTCAAGCGTTATTCGTTTCTATGTTAACCAAGCGAAAAAAAACAACAGCAATCAAATCTACCCAGATTCATGACAAGGATACTGGTTCTTCGGAAGTACAGGTGGCAATAATCTCAAAGAAAATTGAGGAGCTCACTAAGCACCTTAAAGATCACAAAGGTGACAAGCACTCACGTCGTGGACTTATTCAGATGGTAGCTGATCGACGAACACACCTTAAGTATCTCGAGAAAAATCTCCCTTCACGATATACCAGTCTTGTAAAAAAACTTGGACTCAAATAACAATGAAGCTCGCTTACGCGAGTTTTATTGTTAAAAAAGAAATTTTAATAAAAGTAGTATACTTACACAAGTACAGTTTTATCTGTACACACATTTTTATATGGCAGTAATCAAACACAAAAGTCAGCGTGTCGGCGTTTTTATAGACACGCAAAATATTTATCATACAGCAAAGCATCTTTATGGATGCAAAGTAAACTTTGGAAACGTTGTTGAGACAGCAGTTGCGGGACGGCAACTCATTCGCGCAATCGCATATGTAATTTCAACAGAGTCCGGCGAAGAACAAGGATTCTTTGAGGCACTTGCGAAACGAGGAATTGAAGCAAAAACGAAAGATCTTCAGATTTTTTATAGTGGTGCAAAAAAAGCAGATTGGGACGTGGGTATGGCAGTTGATGCAATTCGTATGGCACCAAAGCTCGATACAGTTATTTTAGTAACTGGTGATGGTGACTTTGTCCCGCTTGTTGAATATTTAAAATTTAATGAGGGAGTACAGGTAGAGGTAGTTTCTTTCGGACAATCTTCATCAGCAAAATTGAAAGAGGTGACAGAGGAGTTCACTGACCTTTCTCTTCATTTAGAAGATTCTCTTATTGGGTATCGAGGACAAAGTCAGCACGGAGGACATCGGCGAGATACAGGTCATAGAGAGCAGAACTCTGAGATAAAAACATTACCTCAAAAAACATCTCCGGAACCACAGCAAACAAAACAACATCCACAAAAGAAACAGCCACCTGCACGAAGAGTAAAACGTCTCGTGTAGCTTATTAAAGTACGGTATGCCTCCTTTTACTTCTAAAACTCCATCCGTGCGGACATTTGAACAAGATGTCGCGGAGTCAATGCAAAACAAGCAGGCAAGTGTTCTGCACGTTGCATTAGCTGAGCAAGAACGAGAAAAGGAGATCATTGTTGAAACAAAAAAAAGGCGAGGAAATGTGTTTCTATACATTCTTGCTTTTTTGTTTATCGTTTCGGCTTTTGGGTTGATTTTTTACGCTTACTTTTTTTACACGCCAACACAAAATGTTACGCTACCACCAAATTTAGTAGAGACGAGTGATCTTGTTTTAAGCGACGAAACTATTTCCGTTGAAGTAGATGTGCAGAACAGAACAAAATCACTTGCTCTTCTTACAGCAACAAGTGGTATAGACACAACGCTTGGTGTGGTGACACGTGTTGTACCGTATGCCTTAGCAACAAACACAGATGAAACAAAGAAAAGTCGTGGCATTACTTCATCTGAGTTTTTTGCGTTTATAGGAACGAACGTGCCTGATATTTTTAAACGCGCACTATCGCCGGACTTTTCTTTTGTGCACGTTGTAGACAACGGCATGCGTGCAGGTATTATTGTGCAAACAAATGATTACGAACGCACCATTGTCGGACTAACCGACTGGGAAAAAACGATGCTTTCTGATCTTGAAAAGCTATTTGGCTACACACGACGAATTGAGATAAAAGAACTTGTTGAGACAATAACCCAGAAAGAGGTTGTAACAACAACGCCCGTGTACGACCCAAAAACAAAGAAAACAAAACTAGTCACCGCAACCACCACAGAGCCGGTGTCGACATTTGAAGAAAAAGTACGTTTAGTAAATGATGACACAGTATTTACAAATGATATTAGAAAAAACATTGAGCTTCGCATTGCAAAGGGAGGGTCTGGAAAAGAGTACCTTGTGTATGGATTTCCACGACGAAATACGCTTATAATTGCAGGTAGTGTTGATGTATTTTTGCGACTTGTCGACCGACTTCCAAAGACAAACTAAAGGCGTGGTAGAATACAGAGACTATGATCGACGTACAAAAATATAAAGTGATGCTTGAGGCTGAAAAAGAAGCGCTTGAAGTAAAGCTTGGAACAATGGGACGGATTAACCCAGACAATAAAAATGATTGGGAGGCGATGCCAGCAGACTTTGATATAAACCCCGCGGACGACTCAGAGCTTGGCGACAAGATGGAAGAGATGGAAGAACAAAACGCCATTCAAAATCAGTTAGAAAACAGACTCCTTGATGTAAAGCGTGCTCTTGAAAAAATCGATAATGGAACATACGGCACCTGTGAGGTAAGTGGGGAACAAATCGAAGAAACTCGTCTTGATGCAAATCCTGCCGCTCGGACTTCTATTGCACATAAAGATACTATTTTCTAACCACCCACCATGGGATTTGCACGCATTCAATCAGCACAAGCAACTCCGACAACCGTACATGATATACGAGTAGAAGCCGACGTGCACCGTGGCCTCTACTCGTTTTCTATTGTGGGGATTCCAGACCAAGCCGTTGAGGAATCAAAAGATCGTGTCACTTCAGCACTTCGAAATTCTGGATTCACCTCACCAAAAACAGAACACCAAAAAGTAACTATTTCGCTTTCTCCTGCACAACTCAAAAAAGAAGGTGCTCATTTTGATGTGCCTATTGCAATTGCGTATCTTGTTGCGTCAGGACAAATAAAACCAAAGAATATCGAAAATATTTTATTTGTTGGTGAACTTGGACTTGATGGTTCGGTGCAAAAAACAAAAGGTGTCTTTCCCACAATTTTACATGCCATAAAAAACAACATCCAAGAAGTATTCATTCCGCTCCACAATGCACACGAAATTCTCGAAGACAAAAATGTGAATGTCTACGGTGTACAAACACTACGCGAGCTTGTTGATCATCTCATGGGAGTAAAAATACTTTCCCCACTTACTGCACCAGAAAGAAAAAAGAACGTGGGGCGTATTGATATAGACTTTGCGCACGTACACGGACAAGACACTGCAAAGCGGGCACTTTTAATTGCCGCTTCTGGCAACCACAATATTGCACTCTTCGGCCCGCCAGGTACTGGAAAGACTATGCTTGCTCGCGCATTTCATAATATTTTGCCAGAGCTCTCCGAAGAAAATATGCTCGAAGTTACCAGTATCTATTCTGCCTCCGGTGCACTTGAAAACACTCTCATGTACACACCTCCGTTTCGCGCACCTCATCACACCACATCACACGTCGCGCTCGTTGGTGGCGGCACAACACCACGTCCCGGGGAAGTAACTCTCGCACATCATGGTGTGCTTTTTCTTGATGAGTTTCCAGAGTTTGAACGCAGATCAATAGAAAGTTTACGTCAACCACTTGAAGACGGTGTTATTCATGTTGCTCGAGCGCGAGGTCATGAAGTCTATCCGGCACGGTTTCTTTTGGTTGCAGCACTCAATCCTTGTCCGTGTGGTTTTCGTGGATCATTACACAAAACATGCAGTTGTCGAGAAACAGACCTAGCTCGGTATGATAGAAAAATTTCAGGTCCGATTGCTGACCGCATTGATCTATGGGTTCCTGTCGAGCATGTTGAATACGAAAAGCTCAATACCATCCCTGAAGGAGTTAAACTCTCACAGGATTATCGAGACGAAGTACGCACCGCACGTGATTTTTCAAAAAAACGAAATGAGAAAGTTTCTAAAGCAACCAACAACGAACTAACTTCAAACGAAATACAAAAAATAGGCGACTTTCACAAAACAGCTCTTGAGATTGCAATTAAAAGTGCAGAGAAATTATCACTCTCGCCTCGAAGTTATTTTAAATTACTAAAAGTTGCTCGTACGATTGCAGATTTAGAAGAAAGTGTTCAAGTTCTTCCAAACCACATACTCGAAGCTTTACAGTACAGAAAACAGGAAAGTAAATAAGAAAGTAACTAGAACGGATTGCGTGGACCGTTACGGATTTCAAAGTGAAGATGCGGCCCTGTTGAGCGTCCACTGTTTCCAAGCGCACCGATTGTTGCCCCTTGTTCTACAGTTTGTCCTTGCTCAACATAAATAGCAGACAGGTGAGCGTACAGAGTTTGTGTGCCATTTGGGTGCTGAATAACAATATAGTTTCCATAGCCTCCGTTCCATGCACCAAGCTTGGCAAGAATAACTGTTCCTTGAGCCGATGCACGGATAGCTGTTCCAATAGGTCCCGCAATATCTACACCATTTCTTCCGTGAATACCCTGACTTTTTACACCACCAACAAGAGGACGAATGTAGTATCCGCTATACGCAACGGCTTTTGTTTTTGAAGTAGCAGGAGATACTTTTTTCACAACAGGCTCCACTATTTCTCCTTCAGGAACAATGAGTGTATCGCCAATCGCAAGTAAAGAGTTTTCGATTAAACCATTAAAAAGCTCAATGTCTTCAACGTCCGCCTTGTACAACTTTGCAACAGATTTAAGGGTGTCACCCTTTTTAACCGTATGTCGGATTCCATTCACCGGAAGGATAACGAGCGTATCACCTTCTTTGATTGTTTTCTTCCGGAGATCATTTGCCCAAATAATAGTGTTTGGGGAAACGTTGAAAAGTTTTGCGATTGCCTGGATAGTGTCGCCTTCACGAACGATATATACACTAATTTCATCAGTACTCGGAATAATGATTTCAGGCTCATTTGAAGCACGGATAGAGCCGTGATCTAAAGACATAAAACCCTCTTCTTTTGAAAGTGGGTCCGTAAGCTTTGCATCACTTCCTCCTGTTTCATACAAAAGGGGGAGGGTTTGGGTATTGAACGCATCGGTTTGAGAGAAAAATGCGATACAATATATAAGACTAAATAATAGCTTTTTCACGAACCTTCTATTTATAGCAAATTCTAGCAGATTCGTGTATTGACTAAATAGAAATATATATCATAATATTAATATGCCAAACCCCTCCAATAAAATTCCTGATTCTCTACTAGGTGTACATCCTGGGGATAGTGCAGATGCTTTGCGAGCAACCCTACAAGATACTGAATGGTCTTCATTAGATTCAGATAGTGACGCTCAAAAACTGTCGCAGGAAATAGGTCCTGGTGACTGGTCTGACGACCTAGATTTACATACAGACTCTCAAGAACCATCTAAAAAAATAGAGGGTTGGGATTCCTTAGACACTCCACATAGTTCAGAAGATTCTTCTGAGACTCCAAATATCCAGGAACATGGAACGGACACAGTTGTGCCTACTTATTTTAATAGTGAAAAGGATTGGGAAATACCTAAAGCGAATATACACAGCGAAACAAAGGCTGATGACATACCAACACAAGTAGCAAGTACTGATCGTGAAATAAAACAAATTTCTAACATAAAAAACCCAGAAAAAGATACTGCGGATAAAGAAGTTAGCGTAGCTAAAGAAAAAATTCCTTGGGATAAAGTTTCTGAAGATTTTGATATTGAAACAGATGAAATTAAAACGGAAAGAGAGGCAAAGAAAATGGCGGGAGTATCTAATACTTTTGCTGAAAAAAAAGATCTGCCAGGTTCAGAAATAAAAGATTGGCAAATACAGGCACAAAAAAATATTGATGTTGCGGCAAAAAGGATCCACGAAGAAAGAACAGCAAAAGAAGCGATGCAAGCACCTAGTCCTTCAATCGACAAGAATTCTACTACAGATTTAAAAATAGAAAACTGGCAGACGCAAGCGCAGAAAGACTTCGATATTGAAACAATTGGAATTGGAGCGGAGAAGGTAGCAAAAAAATCTTCTTCAAAGCCAGATTTGGAAACAATGCTTCAAGAAGGTATGGGTAGAACATTGCCGCCAAGAGAAAAGACTAGTCCTGGAAACGTTGTTAAAGGAAAAGTGCAGACGGCTGCTGCGATTTTAAGAGAGAGTCTCAAAAAAACTGGAGTTACTGCGGTAAGTGCTGCTTCATATGGAGGATCATTCGTACAGAGAGCTTTAGATGAATCAAAGAAACAGCATGGTACTGTGGCTGAAGCAAAAATAGAGACACCTCCGGAAAACATCATTGTCACTAAAAACGAAAAGGATATTTCTCTCGCTTCGATACTAAATCGAGTTACTATAACAAAGTCACCTGAAAGAACTAACTCAGAAAGTGATCAGTCTAAAACAGCGACTCAGTCAGAGTCGGTTACTAATCTAAAAGAATATGCTGCGTTGGAAAAAACCATTCAAAAAAATAAAAATACTCTCACAGCTTATGAAATTGAAATAGGGAAAAACAAAAAAATTTTAGAGTCTTTGATAAAAACCGAACAAAATGTTTCTGCCGTACTCATAAATGAAACACTCCTTTCTACGGAAGAAAATGGAAAAATACTAGAAGTGATTAAGGAAAAAAGAAGAGGTATCGAGCAGTCAATTAAGAAAGCTGAAGGTGAATTAGAGTTGCTTAAAAAAGAACTCGCGACAATGGAAGCAGGGCTTGCTCTTATTGGTAAAGAAAATATGCTTATCACTTCACCGATCACGGTAGAGAAAGCAGAAGAAAAACCACTTTTCAATAAAGAAAAGTTAAGTCCGTTCGAGCAAGGAATTGCTAATCAAGAAAGTATCGAAAGTCTTGCCGAACTTCTTGTTTCAAAAGAATACAAAGATCACTTGTTTGGAAGTGGCACGCGCGTAGTGACAGGAACTGAGATGGCAAAAAGAATTTCAGAAAAAGTTTTACAGGCAAAAAAAGGTGCTCAGGTAGATCCATACTTCTTTATTCCAGATGCAATCTTAGCAAACAAGGTTCACGAACTCTTAGAGACTTCTCTTTCTTGGCAGGAAAGTGTTTCAGAATTTGGAACACTTAGTTTTGAAAAAAAGGATTCCGAAATAAAAGAAGAAGCTGCTCAAAAGGCAACAGAGGCGACTATCCGAAAAGTTGCAGCAATAACAAATCCAGGACTGTGGAAAAAAATAACACACTGGGTTAAAACAGGTGGACAAACAAAAGAGGTCAAGGCAACACAGACAAGACTTCCTTTCTTGCTTTCATTTGTTGCGGCCATGGGACTTTGGGGAGCAACAGAAGGACAGGATATTGAAAAAACAAGTACGCCTGTAAGTACATCGACAGAAACTACCGCTGAAACCCCTCAACCTAATATTAAAACCCAAAAAATAGACAAACTCTTTAATGAGGCAAAATCTAGTTCCGTAAAAGCAAGCACATCCGCACCTTCAGTTGGAATGCCCGCTCAATCAAAACCAGATGCGCAACCCCTTCCGACAAACGCACCTGCTGGGATACCTACCCAACCAGAAGTCGGTGTAACGCCAATTGCAAATATGCCAGCATCTGAAGTGCCTACACAGCCAGAAGCAGACGTAACACCAATTACAGATACACCAGAGTCTGGAGTACCCACACAACCTGAGACAGATGTAGTGCCTGCCACTATTGAAGTTGTAGAAAATGATCCTGCACAAATTTTCTTTCCTGCACAAGTAGAGAAACCTGTTGCTACGCAAGAAAAACCAAAGCAATTTTATTCTATAAACGAAATGCGAAATTGGTTTTCGCAAGATAAACAAAAACTTGCCGCACTTGAACGTGTACTTCATCATGCAGACGGACAAGAAGAAGAGGGGGCAAACGGACAACCTAATGTTCGAGCTTTCTGGTGGGAAACTATGCAACTCCAAAAAGTGAGCACAATGCTTCCAAATAAAGCAAATTCTCAAAGTCGAAACTTAACACGAGAATACAGAAACTATCACATCCGTGAAAGTGGCAGCAGGGACAATATCATCGAACTTCGAGGACTTGATGACAACCAATTCATGACAACTGGGGCAAAACTAAGAGACTTTGATGTGTGGTGTAAAAATAGCCTTTTCCCCGCAACACAACAACTTGAGCAAAAGATTACACAAGAAGAGAAAGAGGTTCTAGCAAACACAACACAAACTTTGGGTGAGTACCTCACACAGGTAGTTTATCTTGGTGAAAAATATGGAGTTCAGATTAAAGGAATCCCAACACTCACCGAAACACAACAGCAAAAAGTACAGAATTTTCAACCAATCAAAACAGAAAATAAAATCCCCGCTACAAACACCGAAAACCTAGCATCACAAGAAAGAGGTGTATCTCCGACAGAAAATACATACTGGGCAGATGGCGCACTGAGAGGCGCTGAGCTCCATGGAGTTGGAAATACTATTTCTAATCTTGAATGGCTTAATGGTCCTTTTGAAAATATGATTCGCCAATATTGGGATATACAGAGTGACATGAAGATACATCATCGTGGCTATACATCCGGAGAGCTTCAATATCTAAAGGCGCAGTTTGAGGAACTACGAAGGCGTGCTGATTGGCCAAGTACGCAAGGGAGTTTGAGACAAGTTGATAGAGTTCTCGCTGACATTGAAACTCAATTAGGTGCATTCCAGTAGTAGATTCCTCTCTTTAAAAGAGTATACTTGTTTCATGGATTCAGTTACGTATATTCAAAATAAAGTTAAACTCGCGCTTGAGAAACATGGTGTTGTAAGTACTGAGCTCGATACTATTGCTCAGAATCTCGTGCCAAGTGTACTACAAGTGCTCGTGCACGATCATACAGATACACTTCATACGGTTCAAACAACTATCACCGTGCTCTCTGATGCAGAAACATTTGAACTCCCGCAAATAAAACGTATTCTGGATGCGAGTATTGAAAAAGTATGTGCCATGTACAAAGACGAGTACGTAGATATTTCAAACACAACCAACACTAATAACATCATTGTAAGTGATTTAAACACACTCCTTAAAACATCACCAACGACTTGGAACACACTCAAAGAAAAAACGTACCAAGAACTCATGAATGATGCAACACCTGGTTCAAACGACGAACGGATATTTTTGTGGGTTGGAGAAATAAAAAAGGGAACAGGCATTACACCTGATATAAACGAGACGGTAGGCAACTACAGTAAGCGCGCAATTGCATCATTTTTAAAATCTCAACCAGAAATTCGAGCATAGATGATATGGTATAGTGCTCTCTGTGATTGCGCTCAATAAAGAACAACAAAAGGCAGTAGAAACAACAGAAGGTCCGCTTCTTATCGTGGCTGGTGCAGGGGCAGGGAAGACAAAGACGCTTACTGAGCGAATTGTGCACATTATAAAAAAGGGAGTTGAGCCAGAAAAAATTCTTGCCATTACATTTACCAACAAAGCAGCACAAGAAATGCGAGCACGTATTATTGCGCGACTCGAAGAAGAAAAGCTCATTGAAAACGGTTCACGGACACCGATGATAAAAACGTTTCACTCATTTGGTGCATTTCTTTTACGTGAGCACTCAGCACTTTTTGGACTGACTCGGCATAGTCCTATTTTAGATGAAAGTGATGCTTTAGCCATTGTAAAAAATGTCTGCGAACAGCTTGGGTTAAACACAAAGCAATTCGACCCGAAACGAATGATGCACGCAATATCTCGCGCAAAAGGCGATGCAATACGACCTGATGAATATGGTACTCAAGCACAAGGTCCATTTCAAAAAAACGTCGCACAGGTGTGGCTTCGTTACGAAGACGAATTGCGAAAAAATAAATCACTCGATTTTGACGATCTTATTTTACGTCCCTTACGGATGCTCCAAGAAAATGAGACATTCAGAAATTACTACCAAAATCATTTTCAATACATTCATGTCGATGAGTACCAAGACACTAACGAAACACAGTACCAACTCACTAAAATCTTAGCAAGCAAGCATAAAAATATTTGCGTGGTTGGTGATAGTGACCAAAATATCTACAGTTGGCGCGGTGCGAACTTGAAAAATATTCTCAATTTCGAAACTGATTTTCCTCAGACAACCGTTGTGTTACTTGAACAAAACTACCGTTCAACAAAAACAGTTCTTGATGCAGCAAATGCGGTGATTGGAAAAAACAAAGCTCGTACTCCAAAAAATCTACGTACTGAAGGAGAAGACGGGGACCTCATTACGGTTGTACGCAACTGGGACGAAGGAGTTGAGGCACGGTGGATTGCTGAAAGATGCGCGGCACTTATTGTAAATGGCACAGAACCAAAAGAAATTGCAGTACTTTTCAGAACAAATTTCCAATCTCGAGCACTTGAGCAGGGATTTATGGAATCAAATATTCCATATCGTATGCTTGGAGTACGGTTTTTCGACCGCAAAGAAGTTAAGGATATTGTTTCTTACATTCGCGTGGCGCTTGTTCGTGAAAGTGGAGCAGACTTTCGTCGTGCAGCAACGACACCGAGTAGAGGATTGGGTAAAGTAGCGATTACAAAAGTATTAAGTGGAGAAGTGTCCGAAGAAAATGCTGACAAAAAGTTGAAACCTTTTTTCAATCTATTAAATACCATCAAAACGTACACAGAAGAGCACACGGTCGCTGAAACAATTTCATATGTGATGAAAGAAACTGGCTACGAAAAGATGTTGAAAGATGAAGGAACAGATGAAAGCCTTGAACGACTGGCAAACATTCAAGAGCTCGTATCTTTTGCAACACGCTACAATGAAGAGCTTGGGCTTTCTGGAATGGAACATTTTTTTGAAGAAGTTTCTCTTCTTACTGACAAAGAAACCGCGGAAGACAATGCGGTGCGCCTTATGACAATCCACGCCTCAAAAGGATTAGAGTTTGAATATGTTTTCATAACCGGGCTTGAACACGGACTCTTTCCAAGTGAGCGTGGTGCACACACCTCTCAAACACTTGAGGAAATGGAGGAGGAGCGACGACTCTTTTATGTTGCCCTCACACGTGCCAAGAAAAAACTATTCCTTTCTCATGCAGAGCTCCGCATGATTTTTGGATCAAAGCAAATTAACGTTCCTTCAGAATTTCTTGAAGACATTCCGGAACACTTGGTGGAGCACACAGTTGCAGACAATGAGGGGAGTGGTAAAGTGATTGTGTATTTATAACACTCATGCCAAAACGCCCCGATAGATTTAAAAATGTAGAAATTAAAGTAACACCTACACGTAAACCACGAGCAAAACGAAGTTTGGGCCAGAATTTTCTTACAGCATTATGGCCAGTGCGCACCATGGCAAAGGCAGCCGATATTCAACAAGGAGACATAGTACTTGAAATTGGCCCAGGAAAAGGCATCCTTACTAAAGAGCTTCTCTACTCTGGGGCGCATGTTATCGCGGTTGAAAAAGACGACGCTCTTTATGTGGCACTTTTAGAAAAATTCGCGGAAGAAATTACATCGAAAAAACTCACCCTTATCCTTGGTGACATTTTAAAGCAGGATATTTCAAAAATCACAAAGCATGCGCCGTACAAAGTGGTAGCAAATATTCCATACAATATCACAGGACTCCTCATTCCTTTTTTCTTAGAGTCTTCTACGCAGCCAATTTCCATTACATTTTTAGTACAAAAAGAAGTTGCAAATCGAATTTGCACCCGTGACGACAAAGAAAGCATTCTCTCACTTTCAGTAAAAGTATTTGGCACACCAGAATATGTTGAAAAAGTATCGCGTTCACTATTCCGTCCTGCGCCAAACGTGGACTCAGCAATCATTCATATTAAAGACATCCATCCCGGCTTCGCTGATGAGAGTCAAAAGATACAGTTTTTTGAAACTATCAAAAAAGCTTTCAATTCGCGACGTAAAAAAATATCAAGTACATTAAAAGGCATTCCACTTCCAGAAAACCTCAAAGACAAAAGGCCTGAGGAGCTTTCTGTACAAGACTTTTTACAGATTATTACTTTACACTAGAGCCGACTTGCGTCATAGTTCCAATCACTGGAACACTTACACAGTATGGCGCAACACCCACCAAACACACTCCGCCACTTACATAGTTACCGAGGATACTTACACTTGGGTAGGGAAAATACCATAAGTAAGGGCGAGTGATTGGCGGTTGCCACAAAAACATTCCAAAGTACGGAGGTATTGGCATAACAACATATACAGCCATTCCTGTAACCTGGCATGTGCACGGAATAATCATGACTACTTTTCCACCGAAAGGATTCACTAGACCGGCAGCGCTTGTTTGATGAGGAAAAAAGAAAATGAAACTAAGAACAAAGACTAAGAAGATACGCATATGCTGGTATAATACACCGTATGAACGATTCTTGGAAACCACATAAGAGGACACTTTGGGTCATCGGCACCCTTTGCGTACTTAGTGTTCTCTTTGTTTGGTTCAATCAAGAAAAAAATGTTGTGCCTCTTTTAACACAAGAAGACATTGTTACTAAAAGCGCAGAGGATGTGACAACGCGTGATAGTGATGATGATGGTGTTCGAGATTGGGAAGAGTTTTTGTGGGGACTTGACCCGAATAAAAAAGACAGCAACCGGGATGGGATAAACGACGGTGAAGAACTCGAGGCAAAAAAGGTTGCTCTCCGAGGAACCTCTACGCCCGTAACTACAGCAACCTCGACCTTCACAGACACATTTTCTCGCGAATTCTTTGTTGCTTTTTCAGCGCTCAAACAATCTGGCAACCTCACCACTTCAAACATCGACCAAATCTCAAAACAAAGCTTAGGGGCACTTACTCAAGCAACAATAGAGGAAAAGTACTCAAAAAAAGATCTTCTCTTTGCGAGTTCAACACCTGAAGCAAAAACATTGTATGAGAAGGCAATGTCCCAGACAGGAAAAGGGTTATCCATCAAAACACTCGGTAGAGAACTCGAGCTTTTAAACCGTGCCATTAATAAACCTCGCTCAGAGAAACTCATCACTGAACTGCAAAAAATCCAACAAATTTATCTGACCTTAGCAGAAAGGACTATAAAGATTGCGGCGCCGAGCGCAATCCAAAATACTCACCTTGACCTTGCAAACACATATTATAAGCTCGGTGCTGCAGTTGGGGGATTAACGCAAATCTATGACGACCCCGCGCTCAGTATTGTATACTTTAATGAGTACCAAAAGGCACTTGGAAAACTTCCTACCGTTATGGGTGCCTTAGTAAAATACACGAACTAATTCTATGCACACATTCATCAAGAAAAGCCTTTCTCTCTTTTTTGTCCTCACCCTTCTTTTTTCACCACTAGCGGGACCTATCCTTGCACCAAAAGCAGAGGCACAATTAGGTGGCGTGATTTCTGGATGTTTGGGTGGTTATGTAGCGGGACTTGTAGGAAGTTTTTTAAGTTTCCTTAATGTTCCAACTGATGACACAAAAAATAACATCAAAGAATGTCTGGATGCAATTGGATACGCTCTCGCAAAAACACTTCTTGCGCAAATGACAGATAGTATTATCAACTGGATCAACGGTGGTTTCGACGGCAATCCATTTTATATTGGTGACACAGGAAGCTTCTTTAAAAACGTTATCCGTGATGAACTCCAGCTCGCGCTTGATGATTTAAAAAATACCCAAACTATTTATTTCGATATAATCCGCCAAGAAGCCATATACAAAGCTAGGTTAACTTTAGGGGATAGGCTTGGGTACACTCTCGATTCGGCAATAGTCACAGGTCTTTGTGGATATGCCCAATATGAAAATTACGAATTTTGTTCACAACAACTCACTCCGGAAAGCCGTTCAGAACTTGCGCGTGCATTTACCCGAGGCTACATTCCATTCCAATGGAGTACGTGGGACAGCTTAACGCAAAATTGCGGTAATAATATCTTCTGTGCAAATACCTCTGCGCTCAACTATCAGCTCTCTCAACGCCAAGAACGTCTCCAGCAATTAAATAATGACCTCAATAGAAGTGGAGGATTTTTAAACCAAGAAGTCTGTGCTGATCCAGGTTTTGAAAGACGTCTTTCTGAATGGGAAGCGGAAGCAGCAAGCTACACTATTCCTCCAGATGAAGATTTTGTAGGACCACCTGAACCACCAGAAAGTGCTCTCGCAGATCAAATTGCTTCCGGAGCGTTTCGACCGCGCCCCGTGTGTGCAGAAAAAATAATTAAGACCCCTGGAAGAACAATTGCCGACAAACTTACCTCAAACCTTGGAACTACTGAGCGTCAACTTGAACTTGCAGACGAACTCAATGAATCAATTGCAGCTATTTTTGATGCACTCATTAGTAAACTCATCAGTGACGGGCTCTCATCATTTAAGGGTGGAAATAATAATGGTAACAGTGACAATGATGCGTATTACCAATCTCTCAATAGTGAAAACAGTGGGTTTGAATACGAGCCAACAAGCGACGTTCTCAGTCGAGACCAGGAAGCGTGCGAATTTACCGGTGGTACGTACGACACCGAACTTGAAGTTTGTGACTTTAACGAATCCACAACCGATGAACAAGAAGGAGGGTTTCCACAGTTCCCATGGACTCTTGATGATGGAACTATCCTAAACGACGATCGTGCCCTTGCTACATATATAAATGCAAACCCAGGGGAGTGCTTGCAGATTGACGAGCTTCGTATTGTAGATGGAACAGAGCCGTGTAATACAGGTGTCTCAAGCAACGCAGGCGACGCAGGAGGTGTCAGTACGGGAACTCTTTCAATAACACCCGAACCACTTCTGAAGGGAAGCTCCGCATCTTTTTCTATAAGTGCTGGTCCGAGTAATGTAAACTATGAAATTACTTTACAAGTTCCATCTCAATTAGAAGGAATTTTCTTAGACGCAGGTGTAACGGATGAAAGTGGGGCGGGCACTATCTCAGCGCAAATTCCAACAGTTTCTGACACAGAAGGAGTAGTTACGGTGCAATTTGGATCGGGAGAATCTTTGGAAAAAGTAGTTTCTTTAACGCAATAGCCCACCATGAATAGAGGTGAAGCTAAAAATCAACTCAACCTAGAAAGAAAGCGTAGAGAAAATGACGTTTGGGAAAAATGGTTCCTGACTGAAACAAGGGGGGAAGTTACATCAAGCAGGCTCCTCGACCGAACCAATGAATTGAATAAAATTCGTGATACTTACGATAAGGCTTTGCAGCGTCTAAATGAGCAGCCTGCGGAGCAGGTGGAACAAAATCCTCAAAGAACTCCGCGAAGTGTTAATCGTCCAACAAACACTGCGCCACGAGTTGCTCCTGGTACAGAAAACTTACCAGAAAATCAGCCATTAATTCCAGGTCAAGAAGTGCGTCCAAGATCACAGGTCACTCAAGTGAGTAATCAAAGTGAGCCTCAAGTTGTACGTCAAGCACGCGCAGAAAACAATCGAGTGGATACTGAAATGAATGAGAATGAATTTGAAACCCAGGAAGAAACATCTCTTATTGAAAACAAGGCTAGCAAAGAGGAAAAAAGGGTTCATAAACTAAGCACCTTGCAGCGTTTTGTTTTGATCTGTATCGCTCTTCTTGCTGATCTTATAAATCTCGTTCCTTTTCTAAATATTCTGATTACCGCTGTTGTGGAACCTTCTCTTGGTATTTATTTTAGGATAAAAAAACTAACAATCGCACCAACTGTAATTGCGACCATAATTGAATTCATTCCAGGATTAAGTGCTATTCCAGGAATCACCCTCGGGGTTATTATCACCATCCTATACGACCAATTTGGTGCAGGGGTAGTAGAAAAGGTTCCTCTTCTATCAAAGATAGTGCGTAAGTAGCTTCGTGGAGTCAAAAATAGTAAATACCGTGATAGAATATGTATATAAATTGTGCGTAATTTTTTGAATACAACGTTCAAATTCCTTTCACGTAGCTCCATTCTCACGTTTATTTTTCTGTTGTCTTTTGGAACAACATACGCTGCGCCAATTATAGAATCTTTTACTGTAAACAACACCGAAGGATCCATTCAAGTTGATAATGATCAAGGTTGGACCGTTCGATGGGAAGCTAATAATGCGGCCGGATGTTTAATTAAATCCGATGAAGTTTTCGCGGGTGATAGTGAGCTACCGAAGTGGTCTTCGGTATCAAGTGGAACTTTTTCAGGTTTTCATAATTCAAATGACGCTGGGGGGCTGATAGTTGATTCAGAAACTTTTACCTACAACATTACCTGTTACGAAAGTGTCCAGGAAACTACTGGTCCAACACAAGCACCACAGATAGTAACCCATACAAGTACAAACCCTTACACTGGAGCATATGATCCATTACGAGTTACAGGTATTGGTGGTGTGTCAAAAACAGTGACAGTCACAGTAATTGATCAAAGTGAGCTCACCTGTCCAACAGAAGGTGAGGGAGCTGATATTTGTAATGCTGTATGTACAACTGCACCAGGAACAGACGCCTGTAACGCTTGTAAAGGTCCTAATGGAACAAACTCGCCTCAATGTAGGCAAGCATACCAATGTATCTCAAATGGTGGAAATACGTCTACATGTCAAACAACCGCAGAAGGATTAAACAACGCCACACAACCAAAGGATCCTGACCAAAGTGGTGGACGCTGTTTTCCAAAACTTATGGGAGGAGCAGGGTTTGACGTCACTGGTTGTATTATTGATATTCTAGACGTCACCACCGTACCGCTTGCAGCATCATTCTTACAGCTTTGTGCTTACATCTTTGAATTTGCAGTCCAGATTAGTATTGTTCAATTTTCAAATCTTGTCTCTGGCAATGGTGACTGGCTTACCTCAATATGGAGAACGATTCGAGATGTCTTAAATATCTTTGTTATCTTTATCCTTTTGTATAGCGCTATTAAAGTTATTGTCGGCCAGGGAGGAGAGATAAAGAAACTTATCTCTGGTGTGATTCTCTTTGGAGTACTGACCAACTTCAGTCTATTTATTACAAAAGCTGCAGTTGACCTTTCTAATATAGTTGCGCTTGAGTTCTACCAGCAAATGCGTAATGCACCGCTCAGCGAAGCTCGATTTAGCAACGGTCTTGGTGCTACCATCGTCGGCATAACAGGCTTAACCAATCTTTACGACCCACAAGGAGCAATAAGTGGTGGAAGTGGTATTAGTAATACAACCACAGAGAAAATCGCAGGAACACCTCTCCAAAACAGTATCATGTACCGTATAGCGATGATTTTCGTTTTCATTGCTGTGGCATTTGTATTCCTGCAAGCAGCATTTATCTTTGTTGCACGTACCTTAAGTATTATCGTTCTTCTCATTTTTTCTCCACTCATGTTTGCTGGTGGAGTATTCAGCCCACTTAAAGAATGGATTGATAAGTGGTGGAAAGATTTTGTCGGACAGATTGCACTAGCTCCTGTTTTCATGATTCTTCTTTATGTGGTACTTACCATACTCGGAAGTCTTGTTAAAGCCACAAATTCAATGACAGCAGAAAGGGATGATATCTACGCTTTGTTAGGACTTATTATTCTTACTTCGGCTCTTACTATTTTTGGTTTTGGTCTTGTAATTAAAACAGCGCGTGAATTTTCAAGGGGCGTTGGAGAAAAAGGTGTTTCTAAAGCGCTTGGATGGGGTGCGCAAGCAGCGGGACTTGTGGGTGGATTTGTTGGAAGAAACACGATGGGACGAATTGGAAAGAGTCTGTTGAGTGGGGATAGTGCGACTGGCAACGCGCTCCGTGAAAATGCTGCAAAAAATACACTTGCTAGTCGTTTGTTTTCTAGAAATATACTCCGAGCCGCTGGCTCTGCGAGTAGAAGTGAGTTCGATGTTCGTTCATCTCCAGTTGGAAGCGGTATCGGCAAAATTATTGATGCAAGCAACAAATACACAAAAGGTAATGTTCAAATAGATGCAGGAAAAGCAACGACGGCTGGAGGTTTTGCGGGACGACTCAAAAAAGATACAGAGGAACAAACAAAACAAGATGTCGCAACATTGAAAGAACGCGAAGGTCTCTTAAAAGCAGAAGGTGATACACGTGAGATCAAAAAAGCAAACTCTGACCGTAAAAAAGCCTTCGAAGCAAATGGCGGATACAATCGTGAAATCTTTGAGGCAACTGCGGACTTTATTACTGGTCGTGGCATAAAAACAAGTCTTGTCACAGGTAGAGCAACTGGGCAGTCAGTACGTGAAGACGCTATTACAGAACTCAAGAAAAAGAGTAAGAAAAGTAAAAATGAAGATGAGTTAAAAATCTGGAAGAAAGATCTTCTTAGATACACAAAATTTGGAACAAAACCTGCTGAGAAATTCTTACCCGATGATGTTGAGGTTAATGGGAAGAAAGTCAGTGATTATAAATCAAAAGAAGACCTCGAAGATGCTCTTGTTGAACTTGATGAAATTGATACTAAAAAACTTTGGGAAAAAGTGAGCGATGGTGCCGAAGCCGCTCCTGCAACCAACCCCGACCGAAGTAAAGCCCTTCAGCGTGCAAAAGCTGCGCCAAGCCAAATTTCAAAACTAGCTGAAACTCTTGATAAAGAAGGTGAGCGTGAGGAAAAGAAAAAAGAAGAGAAAAAGGATGATAAGAAAGACATCAAAAAATAATTTATGATCTCAAACTTTATTTTAGAAAAGTTACAAGTGATGCCTGAAAATATTAGAGGCCTTGCCTTTAGCCCGTACATAGAAAGCAAGCTTCTCGAAATTAAGACACTATTTGAATTGTCCGATGCACAAAGTGAAGAGTTGGAAAACATCTGGTACGCAATATGCGCAAAGCAAATTGATATATACACAGTACCTGCAACCATCCAAGAAAGACTTAGTTTATCAGACAAACAAGCAGATATTATCGCAGATCAATTTGCACAAGACATCCTCGCATATGCTGAGGATGAGCTCCTATCAATCTACACGACCATTCAGGAAAGAAAAGATATCTCTCAAAGAGACTTTGTTTCACCTACCCAAAAGAGTACTGATACTGAAATTGCTCGCGACCCGCAAATAGTTCAAGCAAAACTTCTCCAAGTCCTCGAACAATTTAATCTGCACATCGACGAAAAAGGAATTGTCGCACACGAAGTAGAACGCTATCTTAAAGGGGAAGTGCTCTCAAGAGACCTTGTACCACATTTAACAGCAATGCTCGACAAGCCACTTTCTGAGGTTCAAGCAATTATTACGGCGTTAAATACTGAAATTTTTAAACCAATTCAAAAACAAATCGCTGAGGAAGGCACACTTGATATTTCTTACGACGATGATGCTACACTACAAAACATTCTTGTTTCAAAAAAGAATGGAAGCATTGTTCCTAAAACAAAACCTTTAATCTCTTTTTTACCAAAAGAAGCACGTGTTTCAGAAGAAAAGAGGGCTGATGTTTTGTCTGATCTGCGGGCACAGGGAGGAACACCAGCAGGAACATCGCTTCTTTCTCAGGAGGTTCAAAAAGAAGATCGGAAAATAGCTCCGAAGGCAGCACAGAAAGAAATTGACATCATGCTTCCAAACACGAAAACATATACTGTTGATCCATACCGAGAGATATTGTAGTTGTGGTATATAATCAAAAGAGAAATCATCCATGCAGTTTCAAGTACCGCAATTTATTGAGATAGAAGATAAAATCGTAGGTCCACTTACGTTTAAACAGTTTTTATTCCTTATTGGTGGTGGTGGTGCGGCATTTATTTTTTACCAACTCCCTCTCTGGGCTGCAGTAAAATTCTTTCTTGTTATACTAAGTGTCGGAATAGGCGCGGCATTTGCTTTCTTAAAGATAAACAACAAATCACTTCTCGCCATCATTGAAGACGCTGTGATGTTTTACATTGGAAAAAAGCTCTATTTATGGAAGAAAGTTGCCAAACAATCAGAAAAGAAAGTCTCTCAACTACCAAGTGAGCAGCCAGGGTACAGCATGAGTCTCGGACTTCCAACATTATCCCAAAGCAAGCTCCGTGACCTTACTTGGGGACTTGATGTACAAACAAAAAAGAAAGATTTGTAGTAGAACTTTTGCTATACTGTATACGTGCCTGTATCTTCACCTACACAATCATTTGTTCCCATAAAAGAAATAAAAGATGGGGTTATTATACTTCCAAGTGGAGAATTGCGCGCAATTTTAATAGCCTCCTCTGTAAACCTGTCACTAAAGTCGCAAGACGAACAACAAGCGATTCTCTTACAATTTCAAAACTATCTAAATTCACTTGATTTTGAAACCCAAACGGTGGTGCAGTCACGCCGGCTTGATATACGCCCATACATAAATCTCCTTGAAAATAGAGCAAAAAACGTCCTCGGAGATCTTTTAAAGACTCAAATCAAAGAATACATTGAGTTCATTAAAACATTCACCGACTCAACAAACATTATGACAAAGTCTTTCTTTGTTGTTATTCCATACCTTGCACCACTAACAAAGTCAGGTTCGCCTTTTGATCTTCTTAAAAACAAAAGTGGTGCAATACATTCTGTTGAAGATATCGCTTTTTTTGAGGAAAATAGATCTCAACTCGAACAAAGAATATCAACAGTGGAACAAGGTCTTGGACGGGTGGGTGTGCGTACTGCACGTCTTGGTACTGAAGAAATTATTGAGCTCTTCTACAAACTCTTCAATCCAGGCGATACAGAAAAACCAATAATGCCAACAAAAACACAATAATATGGGACTATTCGACTTTCTCAAATCAAAAAAGAACGATATTTCCATCGCCCCTGTTCTTCCGAATGAAATTTACGAAGCAGCAGCACTTGAACTCAAAGACATTCTTGCTCCTTCGGCTGTTGAAGTAAAATCTCGAGAATTAAATCTTGGCGACAAAATAGCCCGAACGTTTTTTGTTATCTCGTATCCACGTTTTTTGAACGACAACTGGTTTTCGCCGATTATCAATCTTGATAAAGTTTTCGACATTGCAATTTTTATACACCCAATCGATACGGCAGAAATGCTCAAAACGTTTCAAAAAAAAGTAGCCGAGGTTGAAAGTCAGATATATGTTCGTGAACAAAAAGGGCTTGTGCGTGATCCTCAACTCGATATTGCCTATCGAGACCTCGAAGCACTTCGTGATAGCTTAATTCAGGCGCAGGAGAAAATATTTGATGTTGGAGTATACATTACACTTTATGGCTCAACAACTGCGGAGCTTGATAAAGTTGAGTCTGAAATCCGTTCAATTCTTGAAGCAAAACTCATCTATGTAAAACCGGCTCTTTTCCAACAAGAACAAGGTTTTAAAAGTGTTTTACCAACATGCCAGGACCTTCTTTCGGTACATACTAAACTCAACACTTCGCCCCTTTCTTCTGTTTTTCCTTTTATTTCATTTGACCTGACATCTGATCGAGGAATTTTATACGGTGTGAATCGTCACAACAACAGCCTTATTTTGTTTGACCGCTTTTCTCTCGAAAACTACAACTCAATCATTTTTGCAAAGTCTGGTTCTGGAAAATCATACGCAACGAAACTAGAAATTCTTCGTACTCTCATGTTTGATACTGAGGTTATTATTATTGACCCTGAACGAGAATATGAGTACCTCGCGGAAGCGGTAGGTGGGCGAGTGTTTAACCTTTCACTTAACTCAGATCATCACATTAATCCCTTCGATCTTCCTGTTGCAGGACCAGATGAATCTCCATCTGATGTTTTGCGAGGTAATATTGTTACCCTTGTAGGGCTTTTCCGTGTCATGCTTGGTGGACTTACTCCTGAAGAAGATGCGATTATCGACCAAGCGATAAATGAAACATACGCCCTGAAAGACATTACTCCTGATTCTGACTTTGCTACTATTGAGCCTCCACTCATGTCAGACTTTGAGCTGGTGCTCGCAGGAATTGAAGGTTCTGAAAGTTTGCTTCAAAAAATAACCAAGTATACAAAAGGAACCTGGTCTGGATTCATTAATAAGCCAACGAACGTTGATATCAATAAAAAATTAGTGGTGTTTTCAGTGCGAGATTTGGAAGATGAGCTCAAGCCAGTGGCGATGTATCTTGTAACACACTATATTTGGAATGCAGTGCGTCGTGAGCTTAAAAAACGTCTCCTTGTGGTGGATGAGGCTTGGTGGATGATGAAGAGTGATGACACTGCAAGCTTCTTGTATTCACTTGCAAAACGAGGACGAAAATACTATCTAGGACTCTGTACCATCACTCAAGACGTTGCTGACTTTCTCCGTTCTCCGTATGGGCAGCCGATTCTTTCAAACTCATCACTCCAACTCCTTTTGAAACAATCTCCAACCTCGATTGACCTTCTTCAACAAACCTTTAACCTCACCGATGAAGAAAAATATCTCCTTTTGGAATCAGGAGTTGGTGAGGGTATCTTTTTCGCGGGACTTAAACATGTAGCTATAAAGGTTATTGCTTCATATACCGAAGATCAAATCATTACCTCAGACCCTTCACAAGTGTTATCATTAAAGAAACTGAAACAAGAATATGCAGACGCCGAAAACACCCAGAATAAGTAGCTTAATATCAATTCTTTTCTTGTTTGTTTTTGTTGCACCACTTATCGTATCTGGACAAACACGACCCTCAGTGAGCATCCGTGTAACTCCAGAAAGTTATGCGCCTAGCGAACAGGTTCTCATTTCTGTTTCAAGCTTCAGTACAACTCTTGATACCGCAACGATCCGCTGGGAGGTTGATGGGGAAACGGTTCGAGAAGGAACAGGGGTAAAAGAAATTAAGGTTCAAGCTCCAGCAGCTGGGGAAGAAAAGCAGGTCTATGTTTTGGTAACAAGTGAAAATATAGTCATAGAAAAAATAATCACCCTCCGACCAGAATCAATTGAGCTCTACCTTGAATCTGTTGATGGTTATACTCCAGTGTGGTATCAAGGCCGAGCACAGATTGCCGAAGAAAGTGTTGTAAAAGTAGTTGCGGTTCCAGATTCTTTTAATGCTATCGGCGGCGATACTGTTCGGGTATTTACGTGGTCAAAAAATAATTTCAAAGACGCAAACCAATCAGGGAAAGGAAGGCAGGCATTTATTACTAAATTAAGTCCGTTTACAAACAGTGAAAATATTTCAGTAGAAACAGGAAATACCTCAAAGACACTCTCGATTGTGCCTCACCCAACAAGCATCTCCCTTTATGAGTATTCTCCGCTTTTTGGCACACGTTTTGAAAAAGAACTCACAGGAAGTTTAAGTCTCACTAAAGATGATGTTACATTTGAAGTTGTGCCTTGGTTCTTTTCTGCTCCAAACAGAAATAGTAGTATTTTAAGTATTGGCTGGACAGTAAACGGCCTCCCAACACGTTCACAGGGCAATCGTTCACTTTTAAACCTTCGTAAAGGAACAACACAGAAGGGTAGAGCAGAAGTTGGTGTTCGTGTAAAACACACCGATCGAACACTCCAGACAAACACAACCTCATTTACTATTGATTTGTAATATGAAAAAAATACTTTCAGGATTATTTTTAACACTTGCAACAATAACTCAGGTACACGCAGCTGCAGGTATATCTCGCCCTGTTATTGAGAGCATATCAAATCCAACAACAAATGGTTTCACTATAGATGCTTTCAGCACTCCAGCATTTAAAGGTAACCGCGAATGGAGCTTTGTGTTTTCTTCAACAACAAATACTTGGTTTGAAGTTAAAAATATTCCTGCTATCCGTACAGTAAACTCTGATCCCGCACCTGCAAACTGTACAGAATCGACTGACTTAGGCTGTAGTTTTCGTATAAATGCGTACCAATTAAGAAGTACACTCATCACCTGCGAGACTAATTACTCTGTAGTTCTTCGGGTACGCTCACTTGATGATAATACTGTCGCAGACTCACCAAGAAAAACAATTCGAACAAAACCTTGTGCCGCACAAGGAAAGCCGTCTTTTGTAAAATCAAATGTCGCGCGTGGTTCAAGTGACAGTACAGGCAAACTTGTTTTAAATTTAAACACTTCTGAGTTCCCAGGTAAACAAACTGCTGAAATTTCCATAGCTGTTGAGCCGAAAGACGGGTTTCAAGGCACTAATTTTACCCTACTTGGTAGTGCAGAGGGAACAAACACAATTTCATTAGAAAAAGAAATTCCTGGTGTAGATATTATTTGCGGTGTGGACGAACTCCGTTATGTGGTGAAGGTAAAAATGGCAGGTCAAGACTTTTTTTGGCCCGAAAGTAGACAAGGGGCATTGTTGCGAACTGAGTGTGCGTCAGGAATTGTAGACAACAACGGTGGTGCACCTGAAATAACAGCAACAGACAGATATACATTTCTTACACCTCTTCCTCTTGGGGAAGGACTAACATCTCAAGACTCTATTATTATCGGCACCGCAGGAGATGCTGGGATCCTGGGAATCCTTCAAAGGATATTCACCCTCATGCTCATTGCAGCAGTTGTTCTTGCGGTAGTCTTTATGATTATTGGTGGCGCACGCTATGCAACAGCAGATAAGGTGGGTGGTGTGCAAGGTGGACGAGAGATTATCACAAATGCAATTACTGGACTCTTGTTTGCGCTTTTTGCTTGGCTTTTACTTAACATTATAAATCCTGATTTGCTTCGCTTTACTATTACACTTCCAAATATTGGTATGGCCCTCACGCCTGGCGGAAATACACCTGAAGGAGATGTAGTCACAGGAGAGGGGTGTGGAGCGGATGTTTCGAAAGAGGAGTGTTTTGCATTGATTACTGCTGATGAAGCACGAGTGCGAGCACTTTTAGCAAGCGGTGGCATTACAATTAACAAGGAACCATGTTCACGACCTGATGTTGGAGATTGTACGAATGTAGGACTCCTAAGCAACACAACTTCAAACAGACTTCTTGTGGTAAAAGCGGACTGCGTAGCAGCAAACCCACAATGTGAAGTAGTTATAACAGGAGGAACTGAATACTGGCTTCACAGTGAGGGTGGTAATCATAAACAATTCACCGCCGTTGATTTACGTATTGGAGGAGCGTCGTTTGATGCGTTTATAAAAACAAAAGAGCAAGTGCAGCCGACACCAAACTTCTGTAATGAGGCATTTTATTACAAGGGGTTACGTTTTTGTAACGAAAAAGGAAGTCCTGCACATTGGCACGTTGATACTATCGGAACAAATTCAGGGGGAAGTAGCAACACGGGAGCGTTACTGAAATTTGAAAATATTGGGGCTAATAATTTAGGAGTATGGGGGAAGGCAAGTGGACAACCAATGACAATCACAGATGCAAAAGCGCTGGCAAACGGAGCACGTAGTAAAAGCTGGTATACAGAAGTGCAAAGAGTGGCAGGAAATGACGCAAAAACGCTCACTGCAATTATTATGGTTGAGTCAACAGGAAATCCAGACGCAACAAGAACGGAGCCTAACGGTAGTAAGTCATGCGGACTAGGTCAGATACTAACAGAGACGGCAAAAGGCCTTGATGCATCACTTCGTACTAAGTCTGTTGAGGAAATATGTACTAAATTGAAAGAACCAAACTATAACATTCGACTTTCATACCAATATTATCGAGGATTTAGTGGTGATTTTAAGAAAAAAGTAGCGGCTTATAACGGAGGTGTGGAAAATCAAGGGGCAACTGGTGCGAGTCAAAACTGTTCTGGTTTAATGCGCTTTGAATGCCCGTGGGATAGTAGTGGTTGTTACGATAAAACTAAACCAAATGACAAGCCATCCAATACTTCATGTACAGTTAACATTGGGTACGAAGTAACCAGGTTTTATGTTGATAAGGTTAAAAAGATAGCTGATCAGTTATAAGTTATACTATACTCATGAAGAAATCCTGGTTTGTTACACTTGTTATTTTTCTCACCCTTCTTTTGGTTGGCGTTGGTCTATATTTCTTTTTCCCAACATTTACAAAAATAGGAACCATCACTCCAAATGATAACTCTCCACTTTTTGGCAACATAGGTGAGAATCCAAATAGTAATGGGGCACAAGCGACAAGCTCAATTCCTTTGACTCCCTCTACACCACAAGAGGAAAATCAAACACCTGTCGGGCAAGAAATTGGTTTTAAGGCATTCAAAGTTGGTGATTATCAAGTTTCTTCTATACAACCACTCGATTTTAAGGTTGGTACCACAAGCACCACAACACTTCTTCTTAGTATTGGAAAAGGTTCTGGCACGGTGCGTATATATGACCCACAAACAAACACTACGGCAATTATAGGAACTATTTCTGTGCCAAATGTTATTGCGTCCGAATTTACATCGAGTGGCACATACGTTGTTGTGCAGTCTCAGGAAAATGACACAGTAAAAACAATTGTTCTCAAAAGTGAGCCTCGGACATTAAAGGAGGAACGTTTTTTTAGCCCCATTTTTAGCGCTTCAAACATTAATTCATTTTTTATAGAAGGTAATACAATATATTTTATTGAAAAGATACAAAGTGGGTCGGAGTTGTATATGTATGTCCCAAGCACAGGAAAAAGAACACTCCTTTATCGTGGAGTTTTTAGTGATCTCTATGGCTTCTCTCGACAAGGAAACATTTTTCTCAGCACAAAAGCAGCTGTCGGTACACAGGGATTTATTTTTAAACTTGATACAAAAAATAGTCTTATGACAAAGCTTGCTTCCGGGATAGCCCTTCTTGGAGTACCTAATCAAACCGGTAACTTTATTCTAATTACAGAGTTTTATGAAAACGGCGCTGAAGCAGGGCTACTTGAGGTAGCAACAAAAGAAAGAAATTTTTTATCTTTAGAAACACTTAAGGAGAAGTGTGTTCCTGACTTTAGTACAAAAACATTTATGTTCTGCGGTATTCCGCAAAACATCCCTCAAAACATGCCCGACGCTTGGTATATGGGGAAAGTAAGTACAAATGACACCCTCTACCTTATTGACACAGAGCAGGGTTCTTTAAGCACCCTTGCAAGTACAGAGGAAGACGTTGATGTAATCTCTCCTCAATCCTCTCGATATTCTGGTATTCTCACCTTTGTAAACAAAAAAGATTCTAGTCCTTGGATTATTATCAGTAAATAAAAAACACCCAAATTTGGGTGTTTTTTATTTACTGATTTTTTCTCTGTATAAACTTTTCCTGGGCGATAGAAAAAAGGCTGTTTACGATCCAATATAACCCAATAGCTGCCGAGAAGTAATACGCCGTCACAGTGATTAAAATAGGAATAAAGTAGAGTGTCTGAAATCGAAGACTTCTTTGTAACTCATCTTGAAAGTTAGGCATTACACCTTGTGTTCTTTTTGGAATTTCTGGCTGTAAGGCGAGGGTACTTCTACTATGTACGTATTGTGCTGCACCAGCTAAAATTGCAATTACAAAACTTCCTTTTGTGAGAAGATCTATGTTGAAAAGGAATGTGTTGATTGTTTCTGGAAAATGAACAAATGAGTACAAAACACCTTGATGAAGTATGAGCCCCTTCGCAAAAACAAAGTACAAGCCAAGAAAAATTGGAATTTGTACAAAAATAAGATACCCAATCATTGAAAACGGATTTACCTTCTTATCTTTATACACCTCCATCACCTTCACCGCGAGTACCTGCTTGTCGTCCTTATATTTTTCCTGAATTTCTTTAATGATCGGTTGTGCTTCTCGTAAAGCTTTTTGGCTTTTAATAATCCGTTGGTATACAGGGAAAAGGAGTACCCGAATAAAGACAGTGAGTACAATAACCGCCACCCAAGCATAGTGCCCTGGGATGTGGTTTAGGATAAAGACAAGGGAATTGTATAGAGGTTCGTAGATAATTGTCTCCCAGATAGTTTTAATCATAGTGAGCTTTTATTATAGCGTGTATTTCAGAATATCGAGCCTTACGAACATTTTTTGTGGTAAAAATCTTTAAATTATATGGCTTTTTAGGTAAACTTTGGATTGAGGCCCGTATTCTACGCTTTACTTTATTTCGATCAACCGATCTTTTTAACTCCTTTTTAGGGGTCACAATATCAAAAGAAAGGCTTTCGCCCTTTTTCTTTTGTATTGAAATGATTGGCTTAACAAAAGCCATAGAGTTTATTTACCCTTTACCTTACTCTTAACGGTAAGTTTCTTGCGCCCGTGACTTCGACGTCGCGCAATGATCTTTTTACCAGCATTTGTGGCTGTTCGAGCCATAAAACCGTGCTTTCGTGCTCGTTTTACCTTACTCGGTTGATACGTTCTTGACATGGAAATAACTATACCATAAAGCTCTTTAAAAACAAGACTCTGTTTTAACTCTTATTATAGTGGCCTCGTTATCCCCATAAACACACACTTATTCACATAGTTGCAGAGTTATCCACAACCTCTATAATACCCCTATGAACACTCGTGAACTCTGGCAATCTGCACTCGCTGAAATAGAGCTTTCTTTGTCTAGAGCGAACTACAGCACCTGGTTCAAAAACACAACAATTGTAAAATTTGATGAGGGAACTATTTATGTTGGTGTACCTAATGAATTTGTAAAAGATTGGCTAGTGACTAAGTACCATTCTTTCATTTTAAAAACACTCCGAGACCTTAACGACCATGTTCGAACAATTGAATACTGTATAACCAAAACAACAGGGGAACCAAAAAAAGAAACTGAGGTTGGGCCATCTGAAAAACAACCTTTTTCAAGACTTCCTTTTCATGAAATTCGAGAAGATGGATTAAATCCTAAATACACCTTTCATAACTTCATTGTTGGGCCTTTCAACGAGCTTGCCTACGCAGCCGCACAAGCGATTGTAAACCACCCAGGAGCTCAATATAACCCCCTTTTCATCTATGGGGGTACAGGGCTAGGAAAAACTCACCTTTTACAATCAGTAGGGAATGAAGTGAAGCGTCGTTTTCCTGAGTTTAAAGTATTTTATACATCACTTGAAAAGTTTTCTGTTGATTACGTGAACTCGATGCACGCTAATAAAATCAATGGTTTTAAGGAGAAATACCGAAAATATGATGTTTTTATTATGGACGACATTCAGTTTGTAAGTGGAAAAGAAAAAACTCAGGAGGAACTCTTTTACTTATTTAATACCCTCCATGAACAAAATAAGCAGATTATTTTTAGTTCCGATAAACATCCAAACTTTATTTTAGGTTTGGAGGACCGTCTCCAATCTCGATTCAACGCGGGAATGATTATTGATATTTCTCAACCAGATTTTGAAAGTCGTTTTGCAATTATTCGTTCAAAAGTAAAAGAAAGTACCTCTTTTATCTCGGATGAGATTCTTGAGTATGTCGCTGAATCTGTACAGGGAAGTATTCGTGAACTCGAAGGGGTTTTGAACACTATTATCATGCAATCACAACTTAAAGGCCGAGTAATGCAACTTCAAGAGGTTAAGCAGCTTATAAAAAACAACATTAAAACAAAAAAGAATATATCTCTTCGAGATATTATTAAAATTGTAAGTGATTTTTATGGTATTGATGATACCTCTATTTACAATAAAACCCGTCGTAAAGACATTGTAAAACCAAGACAAGTGGCAATGTATATCCTTCGTGAAGATTTTGATGTTTCATACCCAGCAATAGGCGATACATTAGGGGGGAGGGATCATACAACCGTCATTCACTCATATGAAAAAATTAAACATGATTTATTATCTGATCCTGTGCTTATGAAAGAGGTTGCTGAGCTCCGATCATTATTCACATAATTCACAGTTATTTATCCACAAAGTTGTGTATAAATAAAAAATAAAAACATAGTTTATTTAAAAAGTACAGAACACATCCCCTTCCTATTCACACCTATTAAAACAAGAATTTATTTTTCACCTTACGCACCAACACAGAAAACCTATCCACATATCCACACAACCATCATTACTACATAATCTTATATAATAAATACTATGAAACTAGACTGCACAGTAGAAAAACTAAAATCAGCTCTCGAATTTGTATCAACGACTGTTTCTAAACAAACTATAAGTCCACTTCTGCAACATATTTATATTGAAATAGAAGGACACTCCGCTCTTTTTAGATCAACAACTATTGATACATCAAGTGAAATACGTATTCCTGTAAAGGTTGTAGTTCCTGGAAAGTGTTTAATTCATGGGGAAACATTCACAAAATTAATACAGTCAATTGTCACACAAGAAAAAAATATTACCTTAGAAGTTAAAGAAACTGTTATGGAAGTTGTGTATGGTAAAAATACACACACAATAAAACTTTCTCCTTTTGAAGATTTTCCACACATACCAAATATTTCTGAAAATGCGACATCTATTACAATTCCTGTTGAGAAGTATATAGAAGGTGTTACAAGTGTTTCGTTTGCTGCCGCACAAAGTGATCTGAAGCCTGAAATTGCCTCTGTGTACGTCTATGGTGTAGAAAACGAACTCGTGTTCGTTTCAACAGATTCATATCGTCTAGCAGAGAAAAAAATCCGTTTAAAAGGGTGTGATGCAGTGAGTCTTCTTGTTCCAAATAAACTTATTCCAGATCTTCTAAAACTTCTTAAACAATTTAGTGGCGATGTTGTGTTTGAGTTCAATAAAAACACACTTTTGGTTAAAAATGACACCCAAACAATCCATATTCGACTTATAGATGGTATTTTCCCCAATTATCGGCAAATTATTCCCACAACAAACACCACAACCGTAACTACTTTAAAACATGATGTTCAAAATCTTATTCGAACCCTCTCACTTTTTACTGATAGATACAATCAAGTGACTCTAACTATGGTTCCTGAAGAAAAAGGTTGTAAAATAAATACAGAAAATGGAGAAATAGGGACATCACATCAATTTCTAGAGTCTTCAATTGTTGGTGAACCACTTACTTTGAGTATAAATATTAAGTATTTATCTGATGTTATTCCATATCTCTTAAAAGAGAGTATGGTTTTTGAATGTACTACAACACAAAGACCAATTGTTGTTAAAAGTGTTTCTGATGGATCGTTCACATATCTTATAATGCCGCTTTCTCGATAAATCATGATAGAAGAAGGATTATTTGCACGTTTCTTAAAACCACTTCTAAATAAAAAAAATGAAAAAGATGGTATTCAAAGTGTTTTAGATGTGTATATTAAAACCCCATACACATTTTTGGTTCAAGGGCTTCAAGTGAGAATACAAAAATTATCAACAATACAGAAACAAGAGGTTATGTTGTATAAAGAAAAAATAGAAAAAGACCTCGAAGTTCTTTTGTCTAAGAAATACACTATTTCGTTTTAGTTTAAATACAAAACAATTCTATACCCCTGAATTTATTAGAGGTACTGTGGCGCCACAAGCACTTGGATTTTGCGCAAGCCAGGCCGCAAGAGGATACTCCCAATGAAAGTATTGCGGATCAGATTCAGGATTATTTGGATATGGACCCAAAGGATCTCTTTTTTGTACCCAATGGAGAATATCGTGGACAATCGGGGTGCCACTTTCTGTTTTTCCACACCAAATACCCTGTAGAATAGGTTTTGTATTTTCTGTTGAACTTGCTACAACATAAGGTGTAAAGTTTTCTATTTCTGTTGAACTTGCAAGTCCTATATCCATAGCTTCACGCCAAAGCGGTGCAAGAATATAACCAGACGTTTTTTTTATCATAGGGGTATTATCGTTGTTGCCTCCCCATAATCCAATTACAAGTGACGGTGTATATCCTACTGTCCAAACATCGCGGTAGTTTTGCGTAGTACCTGTTTTAGCTGCTACTTGTCTATTTGTGTAATTAATAGGTGAAGAGAGTGCAAAGGCTGGTACACGAGCTTGTGCATCACTTAAAATACTTGAGATTTCACGAGTCGTATTTTCACTTAAGACACGCTCTCCAAACTCTTTGTATTCTTCAAGAACAGTTCCATCCTTTTTGATAACTTTCAGTATTCCTGTTGGTGTGTGCTGTATACCCTCAGTTGCAAAAACTCCGTAGGCACTCACGAGGTCAAGTAAGCTTACTTCACCACCACCTAAAACGAGGGTAAGGCCGAGTCTGTTTCTATCGTTTAAACCCTTAATTCCCATACGTGTTGCAAGGGAAATAGCATCATCTAAACCAGTAAGATAAAGTGCCTTAACCGCAGGAATGTTAAGTGACTGGGCAAGTGCGTGCCGAAACGAAATCGGTCCACGGAACTCATTATCATAATTGTCCGGCATGTAACACTCAGACTTATCCTTACCAACTGGGGGGTTTCCAACCTCATCACAGTACGTGTTGAATTCTGTAGGAAGGTCAAATACAACTGTTTCCGGAGTATAACCCTTTTCAAATAGTGACGCATATACAATTGGTTTAATTGCTGATCCTGGTTGGCGACCTTGCACAGCAACGTTTACTTTCCCATCTATTTTCTCATCAAAATAGTCACGTGAACCAATAAGGGAGAGAATCTGTCCAGTTCGTGGATCAAGGGCAACTAAACTTGCATTCGACATGTTGGTTTCAGGAACACTTTTAAGAACATATGCTTTCAGGGATTCCTCGAGTTGTTTTTGAAGCGCATAATCAAGAGTTGTTACTACTTGCAAACCTTCCTGCTCGAGAGCCTCCACACCATATTTTTCTTCAAGGTACTCTCGAATGTAAAACACAAAATGAAGTGCTTTTCCAGAACCTTCAGCAATTGATTGGAATTCAATTTTTGTTTCCTGAGCTTCTTTTGCCTCCGTTTCAGTAATGAAGCCAACTTCGTACATTCTTCGTAATACAAAGTTTTTTCGCTCCTCAAGAGCATCCCTGTTTTTACCGTATGGAGAGAAGTACGACGGACGTTGTGGCATTGCAGCAAGGTATGCAGCTTCAACTAAGTTCACTTCTAAAGCACTTTTTTTGAAATATGCACGCGATGCTTCTTCGACACCATATATGGTTCCACCATACGGACTTTCATTAAGGTAAATCGTTAGGATCTGTTCCTTAGTTATGAGTTGTTCAAGTTTTAAGGCCAAAATCCACTCTTTTATTTTTCTTGTAAGTGCCCGTTCACGTGAAAGAAGTGCGTTTTTAATTACCTGCTGAGTGATTGTTGAGCCACCACTACTACTTCCTCCAGGGAGAAGGTTTTCTATAACAGCCCGAATAATTGAAGTTGGACGAATGCCGTTGTGAGAGTAAAAATGCGCATCCTCGACAGCAACATGGGCTTGTTTGATATATTCACTAATCTCAGATGGAGCGACCTCTGTACGACGTATATCTTGATGAATGTTATAAAGTAATACTTTTCCTGTTCTGTCGAATATTTTTGTTGAATTCGCCACTTTTCTACTCTCAAAGTTGTTTAGATCAGGAAGGTCAAGTGTTGCAACCCAAACAAGGACTGCCGCCCCCATAAGAAGAAGAATACATCCCCCAAAAATAAGGATGTCTCGGATAAGTTTATTTCTATTTTTTCTTGGAATCATTGAGTGTAAGTATAGCACCACAAAATGCTATACTGGAAAATACGTATGGCAAATATCGATACAAATGGAGACAAGATAGAAGAGCTTCTTTCTCGGGGAGTTGAGGATTGTTTTGTTAAAGATGATTTAAAAAAAGAACTCCTTTCTGGGCGACAGCTCCGAATAAAGTTCGGTATTGATCCAACAGGCCCTAAAATTCATATTGGGCGCGCTATTCCGCTTCGAAAGTTGCGTCAGTTTCAGCTGCTTGGGCACCAAGTAGTGCTTATTATTGGTGACTTTACCGCACAAATTGGTGATCCGTCAGATAAGCTCGCAAAACGGCCAATGCTTACTCGTGAAGTAATTGAGGAAAACATGCGTGACTACAAAGCGCAAATTGGAAAAATTATTGATATTGATAAAGTTGAATTTGTATACAATAGTGACTGGCTTCGCCCACTAGGATTTCAAGAAATCTGCCAACTTGCAGAAAGTTTTACGGTGCAGCAAATGATTGCTCGGCGTAATTTTTCAGAACGAATAGAAAAAGGAGAAGAGGTATCACTTCGTGAACTCATGTACCCTCTTATGCAAGGGTACGACTCTGTTGCAATAAATGCTGATGTTGAAATTGGTGGCTTTGACCAATTATTTAATCTTAAAGCCGGGAGATATATTCAAAAGCATTATGGTAAAAAAGAACAAAACGTTCTCACCATTGAAATGCTTGAAGGAACAGATGGAAGAAAAATGTCTACAAGTTGGGGGAACATTATCACTATTGTTGATGAACCAAACGACATGTATGGAAAAATAATGTCAGTACGCGACGATTTGATTATAAAGTATTTTATTCTTACAACAGACCTCTCTCTTCTGGAGATTACTCAAATTGAAAAAGCGATTAAAGATGGTGAAAATCCGAAGGTACACAAAATGCGATTGGCACGAGAAATTGTAACCATGTATCACTCAGAGAAAGCTGCCGCTAAGGCAGAAGAGCAGTTTGAAAACATATTTGCAAAAGGTGCTCTTCCGGAGACAATGTTAGAAATAAAACTTCCTGTGCTTGATGTTGCGGCAGAACTTAAGGCTTTAAAAATTATTGAATCAAAAAGTGAGTGGACACGGCTCATAAAAGAAAATGCGGTGAGTGTACATGAAGGAGAAGATATTTCTGATGCAAAATGGCTACCAAAAGAATCATGTGTTCTTAAAATAGGTAAACGTCGTTTCGTACGATTTGTCTAAATAAAAAAACGCTCAGATCTGAGCGTTTTTTTATTTACCAATTATCTGGTTGGTCATCGGATCGCCATTCAGGTGTAGGATCATCCTCATCATTAATATCCTTAGGAAGAATTGCTTCATCCTGGTCTTCATCACCAAATCCGTGATGATCATCAAATGCGTCGTCTAAAATTGCCGCATCAATCTCACCTTCTTTTACCTCTTCCTCCTCTTTAGGTGTTTTTTCACTCATACAATGTATTCATGCATTGTTGTAACAAAAAAAATCAGGTCGTGCAAGTACCCCTATAGAGTTCTTCTAGATGAAGAGCTATGAGTCACTGCAAGGGCAAGAGCATCAAGCTCGTCATCGAGACGTTTTTTACTCTCTAGATGCAAAATTTTCTCTGTCATAAAGGCAACTTGGGCCTTTTCAGCCTTACCAAATCCAGTGAGCGCCATTTTTACCTGGAGTGGTGAATATTCAAACACTAAAACGTTATTTTGCAGAAGTTCATACACAATAACCCCCCGAGCCTCAGCAACAGCCATTGCTGTTTTTTGATTCTTTTCAAAAAATAAAGTTTCAACACTTGCTGCTTGTGGTTGCCAGGTTTTGCAAAGTTCTGAGACTTTGTCGCCGATGAGTTTTAGACGTACATGAAAAGTATCTTTTGGATTCGTTTCAAAACATTCCGAATGTACACATGTTTCTTGTCCGGCATTAACGTCGATGATGCCAACACCAAGTCTTCCAAACCCTGGATCTATGCCAAGTATTCGCATACTACAGAAGTTTCTGTTCTAGGTTTGCCGGAACCGCAAAGCCTAAGTGTTCATAGGCTCGCGCTGTTGCAATTCTTCCTCGAGGAGTGCGTTCAATAAGTCCAAGTTGAAGAAGATATGGTTCGACAACATCTTCAATTGTTCCTTCTTCTTCCCCAGTTGCAGCGCCAAGTGTAGTAAGACCCACGGGCCCACCATTAAATTTTGAAATAATAGTTTCAAGAAGTTTTCTGTCAGAAGCGTTTAATCCAAGCTCATCAATTTCAAGAAGATGAAGGGCCTCCTTTACCACCTGAAGATCAACATCTTTTTTATGTACTTGTGCGTAGTCGCGGACACGTTTCAAAAGATAATTTGCAGTACGAGGAGTAAAGCGACTGCGGCGCGCTATTTCATGGGCTGCATTTTCATCTATCAAAATTCCAAGTAGTTCTGCGGAACGACGTACAATTTGAGAAATTTCTTCATCAGAATAATATTCAAGACGATACGTGCCGCCTGAAAATCTCGAACGAAGTGGTGAAGAGAGAAGTGCAATACGTGTAGTTGCAGCAATGAGAGTAAAAGGAGGAAGCTCGAGCTGAATCGTTCGTGCTGAAGGACCTTTCCCAATAATGATGTCTAAGTTTCCAGACTCCATCGCAGGATATAAAATTTCTTCAATCAATTTGCTCAACCGATGAATTTCATCAATGAAGAGAATATCGCCAGGAGAAAGATTGGTAAGAATAGAGGCAAGGTCGCCAACTTTTTCGATTGCCGGACCTGAAGTTATCTTCATTTGCGATCGCTGTTCTTTTGCAATCAAATGAGCGAGTGTTGTTTTACCAAGTCCGGGCGGTCCGTAAAAAAGAATATGCTCCGGTGGATGATTACGCTCTTGAGACGCCTGTAAAAGAATCTTGATATTTTTCTTGATCGTATTTTGACCAATGTATTCCTCAAATGTACTCGGACGAAGTGTTTGGTCGAGGCGTGTATCGTTTTTGAGTTCTGGAGGTGTGCTCATGAGACTATTCTAGCAGTAAAAAAGAGGGTCGAAGAGGGGTATTGACAAATATGTAAAAGGTGCTATACTGTATCTATAAGCTCATTCATCGGAATATTCAAAAAAGAAAAACATATTCATGTTTTTCCAAGATTGAATACTTCCATCTCCACACTGTTGGCCTCGCGGTTCCCGTGTTTTTATTTTAAGGACGTTCTGGTTACCGATCTAATCGGAGTTACGGGTGCTATCCTTATAGGAAATATAACTTTTCGTGTCGTA
>DALYEZ010000005.1:0-48831 GCA_031972295.1 Minisyncoccota bacterium
GTAGGATTCGAACCTACGAAGCCCGAAGGCGACAGATTTACAGTCTGTTGTGATAGACCACTCCACCATCGACGCATTTTCTATACTTGTGGAGAATATCACAAAAAAACTCCAAATAAAAGGGTATACTGTATGTATATGAATATGAAAGAAAAAATACCTCTTATGGTTGGTTTAGGACTGCCTGGTTTGTTTATTGTAGGTGTAGCGCTCTTTGTTTTGTTTCCAGCATCAGGCTCGCTTCCTAAGATTAATTTTGTGTATGCGACGCATCCAGAAAACTTTTATGAACTCCAAGATTCGATTATTATTGTAAACGGAAAAATTTCTGTTTCTAATCGGTACGGCAACTCTATCTTCAAAGAATGTGATCCATATATAACAGGAACTTCGTATGATCAAAATGGAAGACCTGTGGCCGTGGATCTTTCAAAACGTCCTATTTTTTGTGACACTACTCTTCCAGAGGCAACAGATAAACGCCTTGAAAAAGTATATTCTATGGGGCTTAAAATTTTTGAACATGACCCTGTTCGAAATGAGAGTCGAGAACTTGCTATTGATGATGTGCTTCGTCTTACCCTTGATGATACAAAAGAGTCTCGTGATGGTTTTGAGTTTACATATGGTCGCAACTCAGGTGATTTCTATGGTTTTAGTAATAATTACTCTCAAGATTATTATCTAAAAAATAATAGATACGCTACAAAAATGAAATTAGTAATTCCTGCAAGTAGCCAGTATGGCTCTGGTGTGCAGTTTGTTGGTTGGGTACGATAATAAAAAATATGCAAAATAACACAACACAACAAAGTACTCATAAATCTGATCATTCAGGAATGATCCTGATTGCTATTTTAGGTGGACTTCTTCTTGCTTTTGGTTTAGGAAAGCTTATTTCTGATTTATGGCCTAATTTTGGTCCTGGCATGCGAGTTTTCCTTGCTGTTCTTGGTTACGGTATTGCCCATACGTCTGGATATTATCTAACAAAACTTGGTAATCGAGCCTACACAGGAACTATCTTTCACTTAATCGGAGTCTTTCTCTTGCCACTTGCGTTTTCAGTGTTTTTTCGAGAGATGCAAATTGAGTTAAGTGGTGCAACAAAGTCGTTCATTATGACTGGGTTTGGAGCGGCAGCATACATTCCTTTTGCCTTTACCAAACGGACGATATTTGTTCTTGCTGGAGCAGGGTATGGTTTTCTTGCGGTGCGCTCGATTATAAATCTTATTGCCGGAACGAATCCTATTTTTGATGGTTATTTCGACACATATACATTTATTGTCTTGGGTGCAGCACTTCTACTTGTTGGCGTACATATTTCGCAGTATGTGACCTCATTTGCAAAGTATGCAATTAACCTTGTGGCAAGTGCTGTGGTTGCTATATCAGGACTTATGTTAAGCGATGCAGGGAGAATTGATGGGGGATCACAGTTTGCTCTCTGGGATATTTGGTTCCCTGTTCTTATGATAGGCATGCTGTACCTTGGTATGAAATTACGACTTCTGCCGCAGATTGTCTTTGCAATTGTTGGACTACTAGGCACACTTGCGATACTTATTGGTAAATATTTCGACAACATTAGTTTGCCGATTATGCTTTCTGTTGTTGGACTAGGACTCATCGCTATTGCATACTTTGGCGTATCACGCGGAAAAGGGCATGTTGCAGATGTTGTGAAAATGTAGTACTCTCTAATCTATTCTAATACAACTGATTTATGGGAAAATCTCAAGCACGACTTATTAAGCTCGTAAATAAAGACACAAAAGAAGTCTACTGGACAAGCAAAAACAAGAAGCTTGTTACTCGAAAAATTGAATTGAGTAAGTTCAGTAAGAAACTACGAAAGCACATTACTTTCAAGGAGGCTAAGAAATAATAATTCCCCGCATTCGCGGGGTTTTATTTTTTTTGCTATAGTGAGATGGATTAACGGGCGATTAGTTTAGTGGCAGAACAGTGGTCTCCAACACCACTGACGAGGGTTCGATTCCTTCATCGCCCGCATTCTATATGAAAACAATCATATCTGAACAAGAAATAAAAGATTTTTTAAAAGCATATCAAGATGCAACTAATAGCCATGTTTTCTTGAATGTCTTCGAGATGATTCACCCCCGAGCGTTGTATCGTTTTACTGATGGAGACTTTTCTGGAATTAAAGATATCGAAAAAGCTTTTGAAGATAATTGGAAGACTATTCAAGATGAAATGTATCTTATTAGTGACATAGAGATAATTCACACCGACCTTAATTCTGCTTCAGTCGGTTATACATTTAAGTGGGCGGGTTTAGTGGATAATGAACAGGAGGCTGGAAAAGGGAAGGGTACGAATATTATTGTTCGTAATGGTGATAAATTGCATTTTATATACGAACATCTCAGTAGGTAAGTTTTCGTGGTTCATATGCAAAAATCAGGAAAGATTTTAGTAACAGTAGTTGAAAAAATAAAATCTGTTACAGGGTTGTATACATACCAGTTAGAGTTTATTTTCGTTGTTGTCGCACTTGTTGCTGTTATTTTGATACGTCGCGGTGCGTGGATTGAGTATCTTGGTGCAGCAGCTGTATTTTTTTCTTTTGCCCATGCAAAGGTTGCGAACAGGCTCGCTGAACGAGAAGAATATAGAAGGAAAAAAGATGAAGAAGATAGAATTGTTTTAGCCTACTATTACAAGGCGACGAGGTATTTTTATCTGAAAGAAATTTTTTGGTTTGCATATTTTATTTTACTTGGCGCCTGGTCGGCACTTGTGGGATGTGTTATTTTCCTTCTGTATGAGCCTTGGAGGAAACTCTGGAGAATCTATCATCCGTTATCTAAAAAATTAGAATAGATATGAAAACTGCCTCTCAAATCAAAAAAATTCTTCTTGCATTTGCTACGCCCGCTCGGGCGAAGGTGAATGCTTGGTTTTTTAAGACAGGGAAAGGTCAGTATGGGGAAGGAGATATATTTATTGGAGTTCGTGTGCCTGAAGTACGAAGTGTGGTAAAAGATGTTTCGCTTGAAATACCACTCACTGAAGTAGGAAAACTCTTGCAAGACAGAGTTCATGAAGTACGACTGTGCGCACTTTTAATTTTAGTAAAACTTTTTCAGGGAGCAAAAAATAAAATGGAGAAAAAACAAATATTTACTTTTTATACAAAGCACACAAAATATATCAATAATTGGGATCTGGTTGATACGAGTGCACATATTATCGTGGGTGAGTATATTTCAGATTATATGGAGCATGAAGAAAGATTGGCTTTTATAAACAAATATATTCTAAGCAAAAGTCTATGGGAAAACAGAATCATTGTACTTGCAACTTTGTATCAAATTAAAAAAGGAAACGAGAAAATGCTTTTTTATGTTGCTGAACGATTACTACATCATTCACATGATTTAATGCACAAGGCTATTGGCTGGATGCTGCGAGAGGTAGGAAAGAAAAGTGGAGAGAAAACATTAATGGAGTTTCTCGATACGCATATTCGGACTGTGCCACGAACGACGCTTCGGTATGCTATTGAACGGTTTCCAGAAGTAACTCGAAAAAAGTATCTAACGCTCAAGTAAGTAACTTTTTGGAATATGTTTTTTGAACCATGTTCGTTGACGCTTGGCGTAGTGCCAGATCTCATTTTCTAATTGTTCCAGGAATTCTTTTTTAGTGATTTTGTTTTGTAGTAGAAGTGCAAGGTAGCGATACTCAAGACCGAGGCGCTCCATACGTGTAAGCGAAAGTCCTTGTGCGTGTAATTTTTTCGCTTCAGCAACCATTCCTTGTTTTATGCGCTTGAGGAGCCGTGTGTGAATTCTATCTTTCAAAATATCATCGGGAAAATCTAGGTAAACCCATTTCACACTGTACGGAGTCTTTTTGACTGCTTTTGGCACAGCTCCGAGAGTTGCAACTATTTCAAGTGCACGGATAATCCGCGCCTTGTTGTTTTTGTCTATTTCTTTTGCCCGACGAGGGTCTTTTTTCTTGAGTAATGTAAAAAGATCTGTAACATTTTCTTTCTCTAGTTTTTTACGGAGAGGTGTATTTGCTTTTACTGCAGGGAATGATGTTCCGTGTACGAGAGCATCGGTATAAAATCCTGTTCCACCACAAATAATCGGTGTTTTGCCTCGTTTCAAAATATCTCGGACACAAGCACTCGCTTTTTTTTGAAATTGTGCCACAGAATATGTTCGAAGCGGGGAAGCGACATCAAGCATGTAATGTGGCACCCCTTTCATTTCTTTTTTGGTAATTTTCCCACTTCCTATATCAAGGCCTTTGTATATCTGACGTGAGTCAGCAGAGATTATTTCACCGTTTTGTTCCAAAGCCAAAGAAACAGCTTTATCAGATTTTCCTGTAGCTGTGGGACCACAAACAACAATGATTTTTGGAAGTTTTTTCACGTCTTGTACGTATGCTACTATAGAAAGTAATAATCAAAAAATATACGTATGTCATGCAAAGAAAATGAATGTATGGGTGGCAACTGTGAAATGAAAATTGCAATTGGTAAGCCAGTTGAGCAATTTACTTGCGACGCATTCCATAATGAGGAGATTAAGAAAATTTCACTCACTGATTATAAAGGAAAATGGGTTGTTGTATTTTTCTATCCTGCTGACTTTACATTTGTGTGTCCAACAGAGCTTGAAGAACTGGCACATAACTACGAAGAATTTAAAAAGCTTAATGTTGAAATTCTCTCAGTAAGCTCTGATACGGTGTATGTGCATAAAGCATGGCATGATAACTCAGAAGCTATCAAACAAGTACAATACCCAATGCTTGCAGATACAAATCACAAACTTGCAAAAATGTTTGGGACATACATTGAAGAGGATGTGATGTCACTTCGAGGAACATTTATCATTGATCCAGATATGATTTTGCGGGGAATTGAAATCAATGACAACTCTATCGGTCGAAGCGCACGCGAGCTTATTCGAAAAGTGAAAGCTGCACAATTTGTACGAGAACATGGTGGAAATGTGTGTCCTGCATCGTGGGAACCAGGAGAGGAAACTCTCAAGCCAGGACTTAATATGGTGGGGAAGATCTAAGAATTATTAGAAAAACGCGACCTAGGTCGCGTTTTTGATTTCTATACCTTTCTTCGCTGCTTGCTCTTGGAGTGTTTCGATGAGGAGATCAAAAACATCCTGATCTTTTGCGCTGTAGTCTGTCACAGCGAATTGCTGGGACGGGTTTTTAATTTCTGTGTATACCCCGTACCCGATGATGACGCCACTTGCGTCTGCTACGAAAAATACTTTGTTATTTTTATTATCAATTATTTGCGACCATGCAGTTGCAGAAAGCTTTGTGTTTGTGAGTGAGTTCAAATTATCGACCCACTTTTTCAGATTATTTTGAAAGTCTATCCAACAGACCTGGAAAATTTTCATGACTGTGCTCCAATGATCAATGCTCTAAAAACAGTACCAAACTTTTGAGCCAATGGCGAGGATCGAACTCGCGACCTGCACGTTACGAATGTGCCGCTCTACCAACTGAGCTACATCGGCGTTTTTCTATACTACCGTAAAATTCTAAATTCTGAAAAAGATGCTTATATGGTATATTCTTCTCATCGCCAGAGTGGTGGAATGGTAGACACGTTCGACTCAAAATCGAATGCCGTAAGGTGTGAGGGTTCAAGTCCCTCCTCTGGCACATTGTATATGACCCACCAAGAAATAGAACAAGAAATAGTCGCAATAGAGGCAGAAATGGCTCAGGCTGATTTTTGGAATGATAAAGATCTTGCTCAAGCACAGATAAAAAAACTAAAAGAATTAAAAGATAAGCGCGAGGGACTAACTGCTGAAGATAAAGGTGATGCAATCGTCACTATTCTCTCCGGTGCGGGTGGGGATGACTCAGAAGATTTTTCGCGCATGCTCTTCGGTATGTATCAAAAGTATTTTGCAAAAAAGGGTTGGGAGTATTTTATTTTGCATCAAAACCAAAATGACCACGGCGGTTACCGTAATTTAACTCTCGAGGTGACAGGTAAAAACGTCTATGGCACCATGAAGCATGAGGGTGGTGTTCATCGTTTAGTACGTATCTCGCCTTTCAACGCAAAATCACTTCGACACACTTCATTTTCAATGGTGGAGGTTCTTCCTAAAATAACTCATTCTGATATCGAAATTCGACCTGAAGATATTGAAGTTGATTTTGCAAAATCAGGCGGCGCCGGTGGGCAAAACGTGAATAAACGCGAGACGGCCGTACGTATCGTGCACAAACCGACAGGGATCTCAGTCCATATCACCAGTGAACGCCAACAAGCACAGAACAGACAAAAAGCTATGGAGCTTTTAGCTTCTAAACTCCACAAACGAGAGATGGAGAAACGAAAAGCGGAAGAGGAGGGGCGACAGATTTCAAAAACAACTGAGATTGAATGGGGAAGCCAGATTCGCTCATATGTATTGCATCCATACAAAATGGTAAAGGATCACCGTGTGGATTACGAAACATCAAATGTTGACAAAATTCTTGAAGAAGGGGATTTAGACGAAATGATTGAAGTGGTCCGCAATGGATAGTATACTGTGCAGAATGATTTACGTGGATAATGTTTCTAAAGTATATGGCAAAGATTTTCTGGTACTTGAGAACATCAACCTCACTATCACTCAAGGAGAATTTGTTTCTATTGTTGGACACTCCGGCGCAGGTAAGACTACGCTTTTGAAACTTCTCCTTGCTGAAGAGGCGCCAACTTCTGGAAACGTATATTTTGAGTCGTTTAATATTCATACGTTGCGAGATAAAGATCTCACCGAATATCGTCGAAAGGTGGGTGTTGTGTTTCAAGACTTTCGTTTATTGCCAGATAAGACGGCCTATGAAAATATTGCTTTTGCCATGGAGGCAGCTGGTAAGACTGATGAAGAAATAGAAGCAGATGTCCCACATGTACTTGATTTGGTAGATCTTGAGAGCAAGATGCTCCGTTTTCCTCGGGAACTTTCAGGTGGAGAGGCGCAACGAGTTGCTATTGCGCGCGCAATTATTAATCGCCCCGACATTGTCATTGCTGATGAACCAACAGGGAACCTTGATCCAGTAAATACATACGAAATTATTCAGATTTTAAAAAAGATTAATGATCTCGGTACAACCGTAATTCTCACAACTCATAACAAGGGAGTTATCGACTCACTCAATAAACGAGTAATTACCATGGAGAAAGGTAAAATTATTCGTGATGACGCAGCTGGCAAATACGTTATATAAATTTATGCTTACAACTTTTGGACGAATACTAAGAAACGGCTTCACGGGATTTTATAGAAATCGAACTATTTCTGTTTCTGCGATAGTCGTCATGACAATCACCCTTATGATTGTCGGCGGACTTGTGTATTCACGAGCAATGCTCAAGCATGTCCTTTTCCATGTGCAGAATAAGGTTGATGTGAGTGTGTACTTTGTTATTAATGCTGAGGAAGCAAATATTTTGAAAGTGAAAGATGCACTTGAAAAACTACCAGAGGTAAAAACGGTTACTTATACATCACGCGACCAGGCACTGATTAACTATGAAGAAAAAAATGCTGATGACGCTCTTGCGCTTCAGGCAATTAAAGAGATAGGGCAAAATCCATTTCGAGCGTCACTAGAAGTCCTTGCGCAAAGCTCGGGACAATATGAAGCCATCGCTACTTTCTTGAGGTCTAAGGAGTTCACACAAGAAGACGATGCTCTTATTGATAAAGTGGACTATGCTGACAACAAAGAGATTATCGATAGGTTAAATAGCCTAATTGCAACAGTACAGCGGGCAGGACTTGTAATTGCCCTCATATTTATCTTGATTTCAATCATGATTACATACAACACAATTCGTTTGGCTATTTATACATTTAGAGATGAAATCAGTGTGATGCGTCTTGTGGGTGCAAATAAGTCATATGTTCGAGGACCTTTTGTTGTTGAAGGTGTTCTGTATGGTATTGTGTCTGCTTTTCTTGCAACTCTTCTCTATCTTCCAATTTCCATCTACATTCGAGACTATGTTTCAAATGCACTTGTACAGTTTGATACGCTAGAGTTTTATATGATGAGAGGATTCTTCATGGGTGCAATTCTGCTCTTCGTCGGTATTTTCCTTGGAATGGTTTCAAGTTATTTGTCGGTCAGAAAATATCTCAACAGGTAGTAAACATAGTATGAAAAATAAACCAACATCGAAGATGAAACAAGTGCCCTCAACAAAACACCCCAAATTCATCTTCGTTGTCGGTGGCGTTATTTCAGGAGTTGGAAAGGGAATCGCAGCGTCTTCAATAGGAACACTGCTTAAAGCACGCGGGCATAAAGTAACTGCTATTAAAATAGATCCGTACGTGAATGTAGACGCTGGAACCATGAACCCAACTGAGCACGGTGAAGTCTTTGTGCTTGCTGACGGTGATGAGTGCGATCAAGACATGGGGAACTACGAACGTTTTCTCGACACCACACTTTCCAAGACAAACTATATGACCACGGGTCGTGTATACCAGACGGTTATTCAGAAAGAACGTAACTTGGAGTACAAAGGAAAGTGTGTACAAGTAGTACCTCATATCCCACTTGAAGTAATTGCTCGCATTAAGAAAGCACAGAAAGAAGCAAATGCTGATGTGGTGATTATAGAAATAGGGGGAACGGTTGGCGAGTATGAAAATATTCTTTTTCTTGAAGCGGCGAGAATGTTAAAAATTGAAAATCACGATGATGTTGCCTTTGTGATGGTTTCTTATTTACCAGTACCTTCAAAAGTGGGTGAGATGAAAACCAAGCCAACACAGCACGCGGTGCGTAACTTAAATGCTACAGGAATTCAGCCTGACGTTATCTTGGCACGAAGCAACACTTTCCTTGATGATAAACGAAAGGAAAAACTCGCTCTCTTTTGTAACGTGCGTCCTGAGCGGATTATTTCTGCACCAGATGTTGACAGTGTCTATGACATTCCAACAAACTTTGAACGAGATAATTTAGGAAATATATTATGCGGGGTATTACAGCTGCAAGATAAGCACAAAAGCACACTTACGGAGTGGACAACATTTTTTAATAAAGCAAAAAAGTATACAAAGGAAGTGAATATTGCGGTTGTGGGAAAGTATTTTGATACCGGTGATTTTGTTCTTTCAGACTCATACATTTCTATTATTGAGTCGCTCAAATATGCAGCATATGCACTGAAGGCAAAGCCTGTGCTTCATTGGCTGAACTCTAAGGATTTTGAAATAAAAAATACAAAGAAGCTGGCACAGTTAAAAAAATATGATGGCATCCTTGTTCCGGGTGGATTTGGCTCTCAGGGAGTTGAAGGAAAAATAAATGTCATTCGATACGCACGAGAAAATAAGATTCCGTTTTTCGGTATTTGTTATGGTATGCAGTTGGCAGTTATTGAATACGCTCGCAATGTTCTTGCAATGAAAGATGCTCACACAACAGAGGTAAACCCTACAACTACATTTCCCGTGATTGACATATTACCTGAACAAAAAGAAAAACTATTGAGAAAGGAATACGGTAACAGTATGCGTTTGGGAACCTATAAGGCTCGTCTAAAAGAAAAAACACTTGCCTATAAAGCCTATCAATCTGTAGCAATAGATGAGCGTCATCGTCATCGTTATGAGGTAAATCCTGAGTATGTAGCAAAGTTACAACAAAAAGATTTGCAGTTTAGTGGCACTTCGCCCGACGGAACGCTTATGGAAATTTGTGAGCTTCCTTTATCTACACATCCATTTTTCCTTGCGGTACAATTTCACCCAGAATTTAAAAGTAGACCTTTTGCACCGCACCCACTATTTAAAGCGTTTGTGTCGACGAGTTTAAAGAATAAAAAAGCATAGTTTTGGAATTCCATCTGTAGTACTATGTAGCTATGGAATGGTTGCAGACACTTTTTCTCAATTACAGTGACACGTTCTATCTTGGTACGTGGGCTGTGGTTGTATTCTCGGGGACACTTTTGCTTGTATATTTCACTTCTCGATCTTCTAAAATGTATTTGACAACAAGTGCGCCACTTTTGGATGATGTTTGTGTACCAACAATTGCCGAGAAACCAAATGCACCCGTTACGTATGTAGCTTGCGAAAAATGTGGGCACCATGCTTTAAAGAAAGATGGGCAAGTGGAATGTCTTTCGAGTGTCTGTCGGCTTAATAAAAAATAATTAGAAATACTATGAGTTACATCGCACCAATTTTAAAATTAGCAAAAGAAAATGAAAATTTTCGAACGGTTTTGTATACTGGAGCAAAGTCACAACTTGTGCTTATGAATATTCCTGCAGGGGGTGATATTGGTGAAGAAGTACATCATCATGTAGAGCAAACAATTGTCCTGGTAGAAGGCGAAGCGCTTTCAGTACTCGATGGAGTAAAGCGGGAAGTGTATGCTGGAGACATTGCCGTTGTTCCACCAGGCACTATGCATAATTTTATAAACAACGGTGCGGCGCCACTTAAACTCTATACTGTGTATGCCCCTGTAAATCATATTGATGGCAGAATTCACAAAACAAAAGCTGATGCAGAAGCTGACATAGAGGACGAAGCCTTTGGAGAAAAAGTTGCTGAATAGTTTTTGTATTTAGAGCATTTTACGCTATAGTGTGGTGTATCGCCCTCATAGCTCAGCTGGTAGAGCAGTTGCCTCTTAAGCAAACGGTCGTAGGTTCGACTCCTACTGGGGGCACAAATACAAAAGAGAGTCTAAATGACTCTCTTTTGTATTTGTGCCAGCCACTGCCAAAGCAGGTAATACAATAGACTCAGGATGATTTCCTCGCTCTTTTGTCCCGCTCCGAAAAATCGGAGGGGGACTTTCATTTGACACCACTCCTCTCTCCCTGTACTATATGTCTTACGAATGAGTCACGGCTAGTGAGTTACTGCGCGCATTATTTACAACGACATATACGCTCAAACAACGTAAACAATAAGGCAGAATCTAGAATACCTGCCTTTTGCGCGTTGATTTTAACGTTTATTACATAATTTAATATTACTTTTTGCATTGTATGCCCACTAAAGCATCCCGGCTTCCACTTCGTGACGTAGACACCGCGCCACGACCAAAGAAACACTTTTCAAAGTACAAGAAGCCATTGGTAGAAACACCAGACCTTGTTTCAAACCAGGTTGACTCGTACAAATGGCTTATTAAAGAGGGAATCAAAGAAGTATTCAAGGAGTTTTCTCCTATTTCTGACTATTCTGGTAAAAAGTTCCAACTCGATATTACATCGTTTGAACTTTCTGAACCAAAATACGATGAATATTTTGCAAAAGACAACAAGTTAACGTACGAAGCACCACTTCGTGCTCGTTTCAAGTTGCTTAATAAAACCCTTGGTTCATCTAAAGAACAAGAGGTATTCATGGCGGACTTTCCGCTCATGACCAACCACGGAACGTTCATCATCAATGGTGTTGAACGTGTTATCGTTCCGCAGCTTGCGCGATCATTTGGTGTTTTCTTCGATGTCGCAGAACTCAAAGGCAAGCGATACTTTGGCGCAAAAATAATTCCAAGTCGTGGTGTGTGGGTAGAACTCCAGTCTGATACTGATGGTAGTCTCTTTGTTCGAATCGACAAGAAACGAAAATTTGGTGTAACAGCACTTTTGCGCGCAATGGGTCTTGCCAGTGACCAAAAAATTCTAGAACTTTTTCCTTCTGAACATGCACAGAAGGTTATTAAGGCGTGTCTTGAAAAAGATCCTAAAACTCCTCACGAGTCATACATCGAAATTTATAAACGTCTTCGTGATGGCGACCTTGCAACTGCAGAAAATGCAAAAGAATTTGTTGACGCACTCTTTTCTCCTGAGCGATACGACTTTTCTTCTGTAGGACGATACCGATTCAACAAACGTTTCGAGCTTCCGCTCGAAGGAAAAGAAATTGAGCGACGAACAATCAACGCGCAAGACGTGGCACGAATCATAAACCACATTATTGAGCTTAATCATTCACCGAATGCGGAGGAAGATGATATCGACCACCTTGGTTCTCGACGTGTGCGCTATGTAGGAGAAATGCTCCAGCAGAAAATTCGTACTGGTGTAACCCAGATGAAGCGAAATATTCAGGATCGAATGTCAGTAATTGAAGCTGAGACAACACTTCCTATTACTATTGTAAATCAGCGACCACTCCAGGCTCGTATTAAGGAATTCTTTACAACCAATCAACTTTCGCAGTTCATGAACCAAGATAATATTCTTGGCGAAATTGAACACCTCCGAACACTTTCAGCACTCGGTCCCGGCGGACTTACTCGTGAGCGTGCTGGTTTTGAGGTTCGTGACGTGCACTCATCGCACTACGGCCGCGTGTGTCCTATTCACACTCCTGAAGGTCCAAACATCGGTCTTATTCTTCGTCTCTCAACATTTGCACGTATCAATGATTTTGGAATCATTGAAACTCCGTATGCAAAAGTAAAAGATGGAAAGCTTACTGGTGATATCGTGTATCTGAATGCTCTTGAAGAAGAGAAATATGTTATTGCCCACGCAAACGCGAAGGTAGATGACAAGGGAAAGATTCTTGATGAAAAAGTACAAGCTCGTGTGAGAACATCCCCAGGACTCGTAACTCGTCTTGAAGTTGACTTTATTGACGTAGCTGCAAACCAAGCATTCTCTATTGCAACTTCAACTATTCCATTCCTCGAACACAACGATGCTAACCGAGCACTCATGGGTTCAAACATGCAAAAGCAGGCGTGTCCGTGTGTGGCACCTGAAGCCCCACTTGTTTCTACTGGTATGGAAGAAGAGGCGGCAAAATATACAGGACGTCTTGTGATTGCTCCTGAAGATGGAGAGATTACAGAAGTAGACGCACGAAAAATTGTACTTAAGGGCAAGAAAGAAACTCATACGTTTAATCTCGTAAACTACTCACGAACAAATAGTTTCAACATGTTCCACCAGCGCCCAGCAATTTCAAAGGGTGCGAAAATTAAGAAAGGTGATGTTCTTGCCGACACAACAACTTCAGTAAATGGGCAGATTGCACTTGGACAAAACGTTCTTGTAGCTTTCATGACATGGAATGGTGCAAACTACGAAGATGCCATCATTCTTTCTGAGCGACTAGTAAAGAATAGTAAATTTACATCTATTCACGTGGAAGAATTTGTGTGTAATGTTCGTGACACAAAACTTGGTCCCGAAGTAACAACATGCGACATTCCAAACGTCGGTGAAGGAAAATTAAAAGATCTTGATGCAGAAGGTGTGATTCGTGTTGGTGCTGAAGTTGCACCGGGTGACATTCTTGTTGGAAAAATTACTCCAAAGGGTGAGACAGAACTTACTCCAGAAGAGCGACTTCTCCGATCTATTTTCGGTGAAAAAGCGCGAGACGTAAAAGACTCATCACTTCGACTTGAAAATGGAAAACGTGGACGAATCGTGTCAGTGCGCGTGTTCTCACGAGATCGTGGTGACCAACTCGAAAGCGGAATCATTAAACGTATTCACATTGAGGTTGCGCAGCTCCGAAATATTTCAGTAGGTGACAAACTTGCGGGACGACACGGAAACAAAGGTGTTATCTCAAAAATTCTTCCTGTTGAAGAAATGCCATACATGGCAGATGGAACGCCAATTGACGTTATTTTGACTCCGCTCGGTGTACCGTCTCGTATGAACCTCGGTCAAATTTTAGAAATGCACTTAGGTCTTGCTGCAAATACTCTTGGCTACCAAGCCGTGGTGCCAGCATTCCAAGGTGCAACAGAAACAGAAATTAAAGAAGAACTTGTGAAGGCGGGTTATCCAGAAAATGGAAAAGTAGAACTCTTTGATGGTCAGACAGGTGAAGCCTTTGATCAGGCAATTGCGGTTGGCTACATGTACGTACTCAAGCTCCACCACATGGTTGAAGATAAGATTCACATGCGTTCAATTGGTCCCTACTCCCTTATTACACAGCAACCACTCGGTGGAAAGGCGCAGCAAGGAGGACAGCGATTTGGAGAAATGGAAGTGTGGGCTCTTGAAGGTTACGGTGCATCGCACATACTTCGAGAAGTGCTCACGGTAAAATCTGACGACATCCAAGGACGTTCACAAGCATTCGACTCTATTATCAAAGGCGAAAGTATCAAGGCGCCAAATGCACCAGCATCATTTAACGTTATGTTAAACACATTGCGAGGTCTTGGTCTTGATGTTGACTTAAAGCGTCTCGCTCCGAGAGAAGAGGAGGTATCAACAGATGGTGAATAATCAAAACTAACTACGAAATAAAACTATGAAAACATTAAACGCAACAGATTTCGATGCAATTAGTTTGAAGGTTGCTTCACCAGAAGTTATTCGCGAGTGGTCATTTGGAGAAGTTACTAAGCCTGAGACAATTAACTACCGTACTGGAAAAAGTGAACGAAACGGTCTTTTTGATGAGCGTATTTTTGGTCCTGAAAAGGATTACGAATGTGCCTGTGGAAAGTACCGACGTATTCGATACCAAGGAATCATTTGTGATAAGTGTGGAGTGGAAGTAACAAAAGCTATTGTTCGTCGTGAACGAATGGGGCATATTGAACTTGCTTCTCCTGTAGCACATATTTGGTTCTTAAAAAATATTCCATCTCGAATCGCGCTTATTCTTGGTCTTCAGACACAGAACGTAGAGAAGGTTGTGTACTTTGCAGGCTATATCATTACTGAAATCGACCAGAAAGAAAAAGATCAGACACTCAAGAATCTTGATAATGAGTACAAGCAGAAGGTGCACGCAACAACTGATGACAAAACACTTGAGAAACTCAAAGAACTTCTTACAAACTCAAAGAAAGAAATTGACGAGCTTGCTCCGTGGAATGTGCTTGATGAAGCAACGTATCACCGCTACTCACTAAAGTATGGCGCGTGTTTCAAGGCTGAAATTGGTGCTGAGGCAATTCATAATATTTTCAAAAATCTTAACCTTGAGCAATTAGTGAAAAAGGTTGAAGAGCGTCTTGAAAAATGTCCAACGGTAGAACGAGAAAAGATGCAGAAACGATTGTCGCTTTTACGAGCCATGATTGTCTCAGGCATTCGTCCAGAGTGGATGTTCATGACCGTGATCCCAGTCATTCCACCAGGACTTCGTCCTATGGTTGCACTTGAAGGTGGACGACATGCAACTTCTGACGTAAACGATCTCTATCGTCGAGTAATCAATCGAAATAATCGTTTGAAGAAACTCATTGAAATCGGTGCACCAGAAGTTATTTTGCGAAACGAAAAACGTATCTTGCAAGAAGCAGTAGACTCATTGTTCGACAACTCGGCTCGAAATGATCAAGGCGCAGCAATGTCACTGACTCAGAAACGACAGCTTAAATCTCTTTCAGATAACTTGAAAGGAAAGCAGGGACTTTTCCGTCAAAACCTTCTTGGAAAGCGTGTCGACTATTCTGCACGTTCGGTAATTGTTGTTGGTCCACAACTTCGACTTGAGCAGTGTGGTTTGCCAAAACACATGGCACTTGAGCTCTTTAAGCCGTTTGTTATCTCAAAAATTCTGGCTCGAGAACTTGCGTTCAACATTCGTGGAGCAAATAAATTGATTGAAGAAAAAACTCCAGAGGTATGGGCGATATTAGAAGAAGTGATCCAAGGAAAGTATGTACTTTTAAACCGTGCACCAACATTGCACCGTCTTGGTATTCAGGCGTTTATGCCAATCCTTATTGAAGGAAATGCTATTCAACTTCACCCACTCGTATGTTCAGCGTTCAATGCTGACTTCGACGGCGACCAGATGGCCGTACACCTTCCGCTTTCAGAAGAGGCGCAACGTGAAGCACGAGAACTCATGGCGGCAAATAAAAATATTTTGAAGCCAGGTAGTGGAGACGCAACTGTTTCAGAAAAACTTCTCGACATCGTTTTGGGCGCATACATCATGACCAAGATTGTTGAGGGAGGAAAAGGTGAAGGAAAAATATTCCCATCACCAAATGCAGCGGTTACTGCACGAGACTTTGGAGAAGTCGGCTATCAATCGCTTGTGAAAGTACTTCCAACTGACAGTCCAAAATATGCAAAGTATGAAGGAAAGGTATTCGAAACAACAGTGGGCCGCCTTCTCTTTAACAGTGCGCTTCCGGCTGACTATCCGTTCATCAATAGTGAAATCAAAAAGAAATCAATGGGCCCTATCGTTGATGAATTAGTTGATTTGTATGGTATCGAACAGGTGAGTGCAATCATGGATAAAATTAAGAACTTTGGTTTCAAATATGTAACTAAAGCTGGTATTACATGGAGTATTGACGAAGTGAAAGTTGCTCCAGGTAAAAAAGAAATCGTTGATGTTGCCTTTACGAAAGTGGAAGAAATTTACGCACAGTACAACGACGGACTTCTTTCTGATGAAGAGCGTTATGAGAAAACGGTTGAAGTGTGGACCGATGTTATTGCAAAAATCAAAAAAGCAGTACCACTCAGTTTGGTAAAACATTCACCGGTATACGACATGGTGGAATCTGAAGCTCGTGGATCTATCGGTCAGGTGGCACAGATGGCCGGCATGAAAGGTCTCATTATCAATAACACAGGACGTGTTATTGACTACCCAGTAATCCCTTCATACAAGGAAGGTCTTTCACCAATCGACTACTTCGTAACAACTCACGGAGCGCGAAAAGGTATGTCTGACACCGCGCTTAACACCGCGAAGGCCGGATACCTTACTCGACGTCTCGTTGACGTTGCACAAGATATTCTTGTATCTGAAGAAGATTGTGGAACAAAAGAAGGACTTCTTATTCGTCGCAAGACGGCATCAGGTATTGAAGTGCCGCTTACAAAAAATGTATTTGGACGAGTTCTCTCGCAAGATGTTGTTACCAAAGATGGAACAGTTCTCTTTAAGCGCGGACATCTCTTGAATAAAATTGACGGTCAGAAGATAGATGCGGCGCAAGTGGAAGAAGTATTTGTACGCTCACCACTTACATGTAAAACACTGCACGGTGTGTGTAAGAAGTGTTACGGTCAGGATCTTGGACGAAACAAAATGATTGAGCTCGGTGAGACAATCGGTATTGTGGCTGCTCAAGCTATTGGTGAACCAGGAACACAGCTTACTATGCGTACCTTCCACGCCGGTGGTGTGGCGGGAGTCGACATTACCCAAGGTCTTCCACGTGTTGAAGAAATCTTTGAAGCACGAACACCAAAAAGTCCAGCAGTTATTTCTCAGTATGATGGTGAAGTAAGTAGTGTTAAAGAAAACGGTCGCGAAAAAATCATTACTGTGCTGCTTGCTGAGCACGAAAGTCGTGGTAAGAATAAAGGAAAAGAAATGGAATACATGGTGCCATTCCGACGTATGCCGCTTGTGAAAGCTGGTGACAAAGTTGCGAAGGGAGAGCTTCTTACTGACGGATCTGCTGATCTTTATGAACTCTTCAAATATGCAGGACGTGATATTACTCAGGAATATATTGTAAACGAAGTAAACAAAGTGTATGAACTCCAGGGTGCTGCGGTAAACCGTAAACACCTCGAAGTTATTATTCGACAGATGTTTAGTCGAAAGAGTATCAAAACTCCAGGTGATACAGGCTTTACACAAGGTGACGTCGTAGAAAATTACATCTTCTCAGTAGAAAATCTTCGTATGAAAGAAGAGGGTAAAGAAGAGGCGAAAGCAGAAGCGGTAGTGCTTGGTATTACAGAAGCCTCACTCTCGACACAGTCATGGCTTTCATCAGCATCATTCCAAAACACAACTCGTGTACTTATCAACGCAGCAGTGCGTGGAACAGTAGACGTACTCCGAGGTCTTAAAGAAAATGTAATCATCGGACGACTTATTCCAGCGGGAACAAACTTTACGGATAGTGAAGAGGTAAAGAATAAGAAGAAATAACAAATATACGAAATCTATGTCAACAGCTGTCGAAACAATCAAGGAGCGGCTGAATATTATTGACGTAGTTTCTTCGTATGTGCAACTTGAGAAGTCTGGACGACAGCTCAAAGCACGGTGCCCATTTCACAATGAAAAGACAGCATCATTCTATGTTTCTCCAGAACGGAACTCATTTCATTGTTTTGGCTGCAACACATCAGGCGACATCTTTTCTTTTGTTGAAAAGATAGAAGGGGTTGCGTTTGTTGATGCACTCAAACTTCTTGCCGACAGGGCACATGTTGATCTTGGTCAATTTAGAAAAGGTGGTGACACAGGAGAAGACAAATCGCTTTTTGAAGCGATGGAATACGCAACAGACTTTTTTGCAGGCAAACTGCAAACATCTCCCGAAGCACTCCAGTATCTTTTGTCACGAGGCATAACCCAAGACACTATTGCTGAATTCCGCATCGGATATGCACCGGACTCATGGCATCAGCTTGAGACGTATTTAGGGTCAAAAGGTATTTCAGTAGATCATGCTGAAAAATCAGGAATGATTGTACGAAAGAATGAAGGAGGTGGGTTCTACGATCGCTTTCGAGGAAGAATTATGTTTCCGATTGCAAATAGCACGGGGCACGTAATTGGTTTTTCAGGACGAATATTACCGAGTATTGCTCTTAGCAAAGAGACAGCAAAGTACGTAAATAGTCCAGAAACAGAGTTGTACAAAAAGTCGAGAGTTCTTTTTGGGTATGATAAAGCAAAACGAGCAATTGCTGAAGAAGGGAACTGCATTATTGTTGAAGGTCAGATGGATCTTTGTATGGCGCATCAAGCAGGGACCAAAAATACTGTTGCTGTTTCGGGCACTGCGCTTACTTTTGAACATCTTCGCCTTATCCAGCGATTTACCAATACTCTCGTATTCTGTCTTGATTCTGACAAAGCAGGGATTCAAGCATTGAAGCGGAGTGCTGAACTAGCATTTGCAATGCACATGGATGTGCGTGTTATCCCACTATCACATAGTAAAGATCCTGCAGACTTGATATTGAGTTCTCCTGATGAGTGGATACAGGCGACCAAGAAATCTGTTCCATTGATTGAATTTTTGGTAGAGCTTCACACCCAAGACGGGCTCACGGAAGAGTATTCTAAAAGAATAACTAAAGAAATAGTGCCTTTGATTCGCGGCATCGCAAACACAATAGAACAAGCTGTTGCGGTGCGAAATATTTCTGAAAAGCTCCGTATTCCTGAGTCGGCGATTTGGACAGCGGTCAAAAGCGCTCCCGAACGAAAAGAGCAGGTTATGGAAAAGATAGACAAGCAAGTTCCTTCAAAAGATAGGTTACAGTCAATTCAGGAATTGTTACTTGGGGCACGGACAGCGTCCACTCGTGACAGTGAGCACATCAAGACTTCAATGGATCGAATTCATGCCGAATGTGGCATTGTGTTCGAGGATAATATTCCGAAAGATATTCTCTCGCGTTTCGCTCTTTCGTTTGAAGTAGGTCACGGAAGTGAGGATGAAAAGAAGCAGCATACAAGTATTTTAGAGCTTCTAAAGGAGTATGAAAAAGAATGTATTCGGACAAGTATCGAGCGAATTATGGAGGAAATCAAGAAAACAGGGGGTGGTGAAGAGGAGTTACGGCAGGTGCAGGCATTATCAATTAAGTTACGGGCAATCGGAGTATAATATCAAGTATGAAAAAAACTAAGAAAAAAGAGAAAAAAGTCGTTGCAAAAAAGAAAACCACAAAACCAGTTGCGAAAAAAGTGGTCAAAAAAATTGCAAAACAGAAAAAGGTTGTTAAACCGGTAAAAAAGAAAGTTGCTAAAGTGGTCAAAAAAGCTGCTCCTAAAAAAGTCGCTAAAAAGACTGCGCCTGCAAAAAAGGTTGTTGCAGTAAAACAAGTAAAAACAAAACCGCTTGATAAAAAATCAGAACTCCGAGAAAAGCATGCTCAGGAACTTATTGCTAAGGGTAAAGAGCGTGGCTTCGTGAGTTTTGATGAAATTCTAAAACACTTTCCAACAATTGAAGATGATCTTGATTTTCTTGAAGATCTCCATGCTCGTTTTGCCGAAGCGAATATTGATGTGCTTGAAGGCGGAAATCTCCTTGATCTTGACGAAGACTTTTCAAAACTTGGAAAAGAAGATGGAAGCTTCGACTCTATCCAGATGTATCTACGTGAAATCGGACGATATCCGCTTATTAACGCTGCCCAAGAGCGAGACCTAGCAAAGCGTATTGAAGCTGGGGAAAAAGAAGGGCGTGATATTCTTGCGCGTTCAAACTTACGCCTCGTGGTTTCAATTGCAAAAAAGTATGTCGGACGAAGCCAAGACCTCACCTTACTTGACCTTATTCAAGAAGGAAATCTTGGTTTGTATAAAGCTGTAGAAAAGTTTGACTGGAGTAAAGGATTTAAGTTTTCAACCTATGCGACATGGTGGATTCGCCAAGCTATCACTCGTGCTTTAGCCGACCAGTCTCGCACTATTCGTATTCCCGTGCACATGGTGGAAACAATCGCAAAATACAAACAAGTAGTTCGCCGTCTCTCACAAGACCTCGGCCGCGATCCACTTGCAGAAGAAATCGCTGCAGAAATGGGACTTGAAGTTGATAAGATTCACATGATTGAAAACATCAATCAAGACACAGTATCGCTTGAAAAACCAATCGGAGATGATGACGACAAATCAACGCTCGGTGAGTTCATCGCTGATGATAAAATCTTAGGTCCCGACCAAGAATCATCTCGCCGTATCTTAGCTGACCAAATCAATGAAATCCTGGGCGACCTTTCTGAAAAAGAACGAGAGATTATTGAAATGCGAAATGGTCTGGGTGAATATCAAGGTGTTCAGCATACACTAGAAGAAGTAGGGCAGAAGTTTAGTGTTACCCGCGAGCGTATTCGCCAGATCGAGGCAAAGGTTCATGAGAAAATCCGAACTCATGAAAAGATTCATCGGCTTAAAGGATATTTTTAATTTATGGCATTCTTAGATACAGTAAAACTAGATATTGCAGCCGGAAAAGGAGGAGACGGTGTTGTGCGATGGCGCCGTGAGAAAAGTATTGCCATGGGGGGTCCGTATGGAGGCGACGGTGGTGACGGAGGAGACGTGTATATTCAAGGAGTGCGAAACTTGCATGCTTTGAACCATTATCGACATGTCCATCGTTTTCAAGCACAAGATGGCGCACCAGGGGCAGGAAAACTGATGCATGGCAAACGGGGGGACGATCTCATTCTTACATTTCCGCTTGGCACAAAGGTTACTAATACAGACCTAGATATTTCATACGAACTCTTAAATGAAAACGAGCAGATTTTGATTTTGCACGGAGGGAAAGGTGGACTTGGTAACAATAATTTCAAAAATTCAACCCGTCGTGCACCGGAGATCTTTACACCAGGGAAGCGCGGAGAATTTGCAACATTTGCAATAGAGCTCCAGCTTATTGCTGACGTAGGGCTTATTGGCTTTCCAAATGCAGGGAAGTCGTCTCTTTTGAATTCACTTACTAATGCAACTTCAAAAGTGGCAAGTTATGCGTTTACCACACTTGAGCCGCACTTGGGAGACTATTACGGAAACGTGATCGCAGATATTCCAGGACTCATTGAAGGGGCAAGTGAAGGCAAAGGTCTTGGACACAACTTCTTGCGACACATAGAGCGGACACGCATCTTGGCACACCTTATAGCAGCGGATAATGAAGATGTTGGACAGGCATATCGCACCATTCGTGCAGAGCTTGGGATGTTTAATGAAGAGCTTTTGAAAAAAGAAGAGATTGTGATTCTTACAAAAATAGACACAGTTTCTGACCCTAAGATTCTTAAGAAAAAACAAACAGAACTTGAGAGAGTGAGTAAAAAAGAAGTACATCTTTTATCGCTATATGAAGACGGTTCTATCAAAGAACTTTCAGAGGTTTTGAGCACATATCTCAATAAAAAAGTTGAGGAGGTTAAAATCAAGAAAGCTCCAGCTAAAAAAGTAGTCGTGAAGAAGGTTGCTAAAAAAGTGACAAAGAAGGTGGTGGTAAAAAAGAAAGCAAAGAAATAAATGACTTCGGCCCTTCATTGGTACCCGCGGTCTTTTCTTTTCCTTATTTTACATTTGGTATACTACTCCTGTGACGCTCGACGACTATAAAAAGGCACATCTTCCTGAAACACCTGGGGTGTACTTTTTTCGTGATGCAACAAACAATGTTTTGTATATCGGCAAAGCTACTTCGCTTAAAGATAGAGTTCGAAGCTATTTCGCCAAAGATTTACATAAGACTCGCGGACTTAAAATTGTAAGCATGTTGGTGAATGCGCACGCAGTGACATTTCAAGCAACACCTTCTGTCCTTGAGGCAATCCTTTTAGAGACAAATTTAATCAAGAAATATAAGCCCGTCTTTAATACGAAAGAAAAGGACGACAAGAGCTACAACTGCGTAGTTGTCACCAAAGAAGAGTTTCCTCGGGTTTTGGTTTTACGCACACGCAACGTCCTTGAAGAAATGAAAAAGGACATTGCGTACACATTTGGTCCATTTGCCTCAAACCAGGCCCTTAAAGATACTATAAAGATTATTCGGAAGATATTCCCATTCCGAGATACGTGTACGCCCAATATAGGCAAGCCTTGCTTTAATGCTCAGATAGGATTATGTCCTGGAGTGTGTGCAGGCACATGCTCGAAGGAAGAATATAAGAAAATTATAAAGAACCTCATCTCGTTCTTTAAAGGAAACAGGGAAGAGATTTTGAAACGTCTTACAAAGGACATGAATGCTGAAGCAAAAGCGCTTCACTTCGAAAAAGCTCAAGAGCTTAAAAAGACAATTTTTGCCCTCACTCATATTCGCGACAGTGTGCTTATTAAACACACCCAAGAGACATTGTTAAGCGAAATAAAATCTATTCGTATTGAAGGCTACGACGTCGCCCACATCTCAGGTACGAATAGAGTTGGTGTGATGGTGGTACTCGAAAACAGTGAACCACAAAAAGCTGAGTACCGAAAATTTAAACTTCCTGAAAAAATAAATGACGACTATGGAGCACTGCGCGAAATGCTAACACGGCGATTTATGCATACAGAATGGCGTTTTCCTGACCTCATCGTGATAGATGGAGGACAAGGCCAGATGAATGTTGCAAAGGAAGTGTTACAAGCATACAAACTCAATATTCCACTTGTTGCTGTGGTAAAAAATAAAGCACATAAGCCCGATCACTTCCTCGGAGATGTGGATTTTCTAAAAATCTATCAGAAGGAAATTCTCTTGACAAACTCTGAATCTCATCGTTTTGCCATGTCCTATCATACTCAGTTGAGGAATAAGAATCTTTTGAAAATAAAAGACACGCCTCGTAAAGGGAGAACGAAATAGAATAAAATACCGTCAACGTTGTGCACAGGTTATCCACTGATATAATGCATCCACTACTAATTAAAAAAGTGTATGCGCGAGGTCACACAAATAAAAAAACGAAACGGAAACACGGTTCCATTTGAAAAAACAAAGGTTGCAAGCGCAATGAAAAAAGCGTTTGCGTCCCAAGCGATTTCAATTGCAGATGACAAGCTCACACAGCTTGCTGATCTTGCGGTGACACATGTGCATATTAAGTTTCAGGACACTGTTCCTACGGTTGAAAATATTCAAGATATTGTTGAGATGGTGATTATGCAGGCAGGATATTTTACTGTTGCCAAGGCATACATTATTTACCGATACGAGCACACAAAAGAGCGACAAGAAGAAGTACAAGAACTGATTGAAGAGAATGCGCTCTATGTAACTAAAAAAAGTGGCAAGAAGGAAAAGTTTTCTGTTGATAAAATCCGCGCATGTCTCCTGCACTACGTAAAAGGCTATGAAAAAGATATTAATATCGATCGTATTGTAAATCAGGTGACTCTTGAGGTGTACAACGGTATTACAACCAAGGATGTATTCCGCTCACTCATTATGACAGTGCGTTCTCGCATTGAAATAGATCCAGCATATTCGAAAGTTGCCGCACGACTACTACTTACAACAGTGTACACTCGCGTGTTTGGCGAAGATGTTGATTTGAATGATACTCGCGCTGCGCTCAAAAAAGCATTTCCAAAATATATTACCGAGATGATTGAGAAGGGCAAGTTTGATCCTCGCATGAAAGAGTTTGATCTTGAAGCGCTTGCCGACGTGCTTGAACCGTCACGTGATCATTACTTCGAGTACATGGGTCTTGAAATTTTACACTCACGATACTTACTTGAAGATATGGAAACAAAACGTCCATACGAAACTCCGCAAATGTTCTGGATGCGTATTGCTATGGGTACCGCACTCAATGAGGCTCCGGAAAAGCGAATGGATGTGGTTAAAGAGTTTTATTATGTGCTTTCAGAGTTTTTGTACACTCCAGGTGGACGAACACTCTACCAGTCTGGTGTAGTAAAAGCACAGCTCTCAAATTGTTTCCTCAACGTGGTACCAGATGACCTTACAGCCATCTTTAAAACATATTCAGATAATGCGCAGCTTCTTAAATGGTCAGGAGGAGTGGGAACTGCGTGGAGCAAGGTTCGAGCAACAGGTGCGGTTGTAAAGTCGGTAGAAATTGAAAGCCAGGGAGTGGTACCATATCTCAAAATCGCAAATGATATCAATGTCGCTATTATGCGTGGTGGCAAACGAAGAAGTGCTGCATGTGCGTACCTTGAAACATGGCACTACGACATTGAAGACTTTCTTGAGCTTCGAAAAAATACTGGTGACGAAAGGCGAAGAACACACGACATCAACACAGCAAACTGGATTCCGGATCTTTTCATGAAGCGTGTGCGAGAGAATAAAGATTGGACGCTCTTTAGTCCCGATGAAACCCCAGATCTCCCAGAGCTCTATGGAAAGAAGTTTGATGAAGCCTATGTGAAATACGAAAAGATGGTAGACGAAGGAAAAATTCGAGTATGGAAGCGTCTTCCTGCGAAAGATTTGTGGAAAAAAATGCTCGCTATGCTTTTCGAAACAGGTCATCCATGGATCACCTGGAAAGACCCATGTAATGTACGTAGTCCACAAGACCATGTTGGTGTCATTCATAACTCAAACTTGTGTACTGAGATTACCTTGAATACCTCACCTGATGAAACAGCAGTGTGTAATATTGGCTCAGTAAACTTTGCTAAATTTGTTGTAGACAAAAAACTCGATCACACTCTCTTACAGCGCGTGATGCGAGCTGCGGTACGAATGACTGACAACACACTCGATATTAACTTCTATCCAACAGAAGATGCTCGACGCTCAAACATGCGTCACCGACCTATTGGCCTTGGTATTCGTGGCTATCACGATGCTTTATATGCACTTGGCATTCGGTTTGACACACAAGATGCGGTTGAGTTTGCCGACGAGTCTATGGAAGTTATGGCATACTATACCGTTCTTGCATCGTCTGAACTCGCAAAAGAAAAGGGTGCTTATGAAAGCTTCAAGGGTTCTAAGTGGGATAGGGGGCTTCTTCCACAAGACACCGTGGACTTACTTGAAAAAGAGCGCGGCATGAAGATAGATGTTCCTCGGGGTGGCAAGATGGACTGGACACCGGTGCGTGAACATATCAAAAAGCATGGTATGCGTAATTCAAATACTATGGCAATTGCACCAACTGCAAGTACAGCAAATCTTGTAGGATGTATTCCTTGTATTGAACCGATTTATAAAAACATCTATGTGAAGTCAAATAAAGAAGGAGACTTTGTAGTGGTGAATAAATATCTCGTACAAGATCTTAAAGACCGAAAATTGTGGAGCGAAGAAATGCTTGGAAAGCTTAAATTCAACGACGGGAGCGTCCAAAACATTAAAGAAATTCCTGATGATTTGAAGCAAAAATACACTGAAGTATTTGAAATTGATCAGAAATGGCTTATGTTGGGAGCCTCTCGTCGAGCAAAGTGGATGGATCAGAGCCAGTCGGTAAATGTGTTTTTCAAAGGCACATCAGGTAAAGACCTTTCAGATGTGTACATGCTTGCATGGGAACTTGGACTCAAAACAACGTACTACCTTCGAACACTTGGTGCTTCGCAAGTAGAAAAATCAACTGTTTCAACATCAGAGTTTGGGGCTACACACACACGTTCATCTGATAAAAAGATAAGCGAAACATCTCCAATAGAGTCAGTTGGCGCGCAAGATATTCCAAGTCCGCTTTCAGCAATTGCCATGCCGCTTGAAAAAATTACAATTAAATCGTCTCACCCTGATGCTAGTATGAGCCAATCGCCAACAAAACCGGTCTATAATTTGCATCGCGCTGATAATAACGAAGAATGTGAATCTTGCTCTGCTTAACCTTACCTTAAAAAATAATTTGTACATTTCCTTATGCCTATCAATCACCACGCAGCCCCTGTCGACATTAATCAAAGAAAAATCATCAACGGAAAAGATGCTGATGTAATGCAGCTCTATCCAATGAAGCATACCTTTGCGTGGGACACATATCTTATAGGAAATGCAAACCATTGGCTTCCAACAGAAGTTTCAATGCAGAGAGATATTGAGCAGTGGAAGTCGCAAACAGTGCTCAGTGCTGACGAACGAAAGGCGTTTGAAACTATCTTGGGATTCTTCACGACCGCGGACTCAATCGCAGCGAACAACTTAGTACTTGCGGTGTACAAACATATTACATCTCCTGAATGTCGCATGTATTTGCTTCGCCAAGCATATGAAGAAGCGATTCATACGCATGCATACCAGTACATTGTTGAGTCTCTCGGTATGGATCAGGCAAAAATTTTCAACATGTATCGTGAAGAGAAAGCAATCTTTGATAAAGATGAACTTGTTCTTTCTCTTAACGAGGGAATTTTTGATCCACATTTCAAGACAGGAACCTTTGAAAACGATCAGAAGTTCTTGGAAAACATGTGTGTATTCTCACTCATCATGGAAGGAATCTTTTTCTATTCATCTTTTGCAGTGATGTTTAGTTTCCAGCGAGTCAACAAAATGACTGGTTCTGCTGAACAGATTCAGTACATCATGCGAGATGAGTCGCAACACCTTAATTTTGGGGTGAACATGATAAATACTATCAAGGAAGAACAACCAGAATTGTGGACATCTGAGTTTCAAGAAAGAATCGTGAATCTTGTTCGCCGAGGAGTGGAGCTTGAGTATACCTACGCCACAACCGTGTTTCCAAAAGGTATTTTTGGTATCAATGCACAAGGTTTTCGACAATATGTTGAGCATATTGCAGATCGTCGTCTTGAAAGTGTGGGACTTCCAAAGCAATACAATGTTGAGAATCCATTCCCGTGGATGTCAGAAGCTATTGACCTTGCGAAAGAGAAAAATTTCTTTGAGACTCGTGTAACAGAATACAAAGTTGGCGGACAGCTTGATTGGTAATCTTCAGCGTTCTTGCTTTCAAGAAGCTGTGACTTGTCTTGTGGTAAAATAAGCAAAATACATGCGCATTGCTTTTGTCTACTCGTTGAATAATCAATCTATTTCTCAAATAAAAGAACTATTCTTGTGCGTGCCAAACATGCAGCTTTTAGAATATTATTTTGATGGCAAAAAGCTTCTGAATGCACAAGGAATACATGTAACTCTTCATGATATTGCAAGAGGAAGTGATGCGTATCTTCTTGATTCACGGATTCCAACTCAAATTCAAGAAAATATCCACCAGTATTTAAATATGCAAGGGGTGGACCATATTTTTGGAAAAGCTTACGAACAAAAAGATGCACCACATGATTTTTTGCTTGCAAAATCAATGAGTGTTCACGCATCACACGAAGATCTTGAACGAGCCTTGGCGACTTTGTGGACAAATATCCCGCACCCTATTCGTGTGCGAAAAGAAGAAAAGATTTCAGAAGAAATTTCTTCAATTCATGAATTACGACGGCACGCACTTCCTCCTTTGTCTCAGGGTGAGAATATAGAGTGTGTCTATCAGCCAAAGGGAAGAAAACTCACATGTACTCTGGTTCGAAATACGCGAGGGAAAAAAGTATACACAACTCCCTTGTTTGAAAAAATAACTCATCCCTCAGGTGTTAAGCTTTCTTCGTCATCACTTTCGCAACAGGTCAAAGAAAGTATAATTGCAAAATTAGAGACTCTTTTTTCCCACTATCCAACATTTCCAACTTTACATGTTGAACTTACACACACACCAAAGGGGCTATATCTCATGCATGCCGTACCGGTTCGAGATTTTACACACGAAGTAATTCCGGATACTTTACACGCTATTGGAATGCTACCAAGAGAGCTTCTTACGGCTTGTCTTACGTCTTTATCTACTAAATAAGGTTTGAGGGTTTACCTCTACAATTATGTGTGGATAGAGTCCCTGGAGCCTTCTTTGGAGTCCAATGTCTTCAATAAATCGTTCTTGGGTAATACGAAGAAGTACTCGAATATCACTGTGCACTTTGTATATATGGGGCTTACAAGCAGGGAACAGGTCTACTAAAGAGTCCGCTTCTTTCTTGGTAAATGAACCATCTTTTCGGAGCAGAACAAATGTTGTGTATGGCACATGGGCGAGCTCTCTGCGCTCTTTTAATTCAGCCTTAATGTAGTCGGTGATATTTTCATTTTTACATATCTCAAAAAGAGGATCTTCCGGAATGCGGGTTTGCACAAAAACAGCATTGTGGCTGTATTCAAGAATAGGTTCCAACACTTGCACTAACCTTCGGTGAGTGTCTATGTCCGGCATTGAAAGCCATGAGTCACAGGAAATAATAGCTGCCACAGCTAATTTTTGTTCGAGGTAAGGCAAAACACTATCGGTACCAATTAAAATACCCCCAGATTCTTTCCAGGTGTGTATTGTTTTTTTGAACACTTTTTCTGAAACGTCACCATCAAGAACGAACACATCTTTGTTAGGGAATATTTTTTCTACTTCTTCGGCAACAATTCGTGTAGTGATGCCGTATCCTTTTATTTTCCAACTTCCACACGTATTACAAATAATTTCCTGATCTTGTTGTAGAGCTTCCTTGTGTCCACAATAGAGGCAACGTAAACCTCGGGCGTTATTTGGAAGTGATTGAATAGTGGTTGGTTTTGTACACTGTGCACACAAGACAACGGTGCCGCAGTCGCCACATTGAATAGATGTATGCACTCCTTTGCGAGCGACATATAAAAATGCATGCGCCGATAACTTCATTTTTGCTATTGTTTCGCGTACAAGGGCTGTGAGTGTGCTAAACGGAGCGTCTTTTTCAAAAGTACATAACTCAATAGGAACATGATGCGAAAAACGTGAATGAATAGAAAATTCTCGAGAATATTTTTTTTCTTCTAGATCACGATATGACTCTATGCGTAAAATAGTATCCGCAAACAATGTTTTTGTCTGTGACATACCCCATGTTGCCTTGAAAAGTGAGACGTAGTCGACGCTTGGTGTGTCAAAAGAATAATAATTCGGGTGTGATTCCTGGTCAACAATAGTTAGTTCAAGTGTTTTTGGGGTAATGTGTGCAAAGTGCGGTGTGGAACATATACAGAGGTATTCTTTCTCGGTATATATTTTTGTAATAGCCTCCTGTATTTGCTTTTTAGTAATTTCTCCATGGAGTACAACTACTTTATGCTGGATGCCTTTTCCTATATAGGAGGCAAGTTTGAGTACACGCTCAACGGTTGGCGCAATAATGTGTATTGATTTTTTCTTAGCAAGAATATCGCGCATAATACTTTTGTACTGCACCACTCGTTCCTCGGAAGAACTTTCAAGGTAAGAGATAGTTTTCTCCACTTCTCCTTGGTGCCTGTAGGTGAGTGCATTCTGTATATATTCAGGATTTTTTTTGAGTGACTCCGGAATGACAGCATCAAAAAAGAGTGAGTAGGGAATAGCTTGCACTTCTGCCGCCTGTACATATTGCATGAGAATATTTTCAGGGATATGTCCAACCACGTCATCCTTTTTTATTTTTTTAAGCTGAAATGTTTGTGTACGGATATCTCCTTTGTGTTCAGCAAGTGTACTTCTTTGAACAACGATACCAAGCATCTCTTCTTTACGTAAGGTAACGTATACAAGAGACCCTACGGCTACGTCATCTTTTGAGTAAAAGGAGAGCGGTGATGGGATTTTTCGGTGAGTAAGAAGGGCGACGTGGAGGAGTACCATATACCGATTGTACTTATTTTTGGGACTCACGCAAAACTTTGCTATGCTCTCTAGTATGACTGACCCGACGCATGAGGTGTTTAAGATTAAAGGACTTTCAGGAAAACGAAAGTTAGAAGGGATTATCCCTGTATATGGGGCAAAAAATGCGGTTTTAAAAGTGCTTGCTGCGAGCCCATTGTTTGCAAACCCACTAACTATTTCGAATGTGCCAGAAATTGAAGATGTACATCGTTCATACGAACTCCTAGAGGCCTTGGGTGCCACCCGTATCTCTGACGATAAGAGAAATGTAACTATTACCGTACCCAAGAAAATGATAACTGATCTGCCAACTGACATTGCGAAACAATTTCGAGCGTCAGTTGTTTTTACGGGGCCACTTCTTGCACGCTATGGCAAAGTGTCTTTCCCGCACCCGGGAGGTTGTGTGCTTGGTGGAAGACCTATCGATGTCTTTTTAACTGCTTACCAGAAACTTGGCGCAACTATTACACACAAAAATGAACGGTATTACATCTCAGCTCCAAAAGGGCTTACCGGAGGGCATATTCATTTTCGCATTCCGTCTGTTACCGGAACGGAGACAGTGTTAATGGCGGCATCGCTCGCAAAAGGAAAAACAGTTTTACGAAATGCTGCTATGGAGCCCGAGGTAGTATCGCTTGCAAACTTTTTACAAGATTCTGGGGTGAAGATAGAGGGGATTGGTACACCAACTCTTACGATTTACGGTACAAATGGGAAACCATTAACTGCAAAAAAAGCATATGTTACAATTCCTGACCGTATAGAAGCGGGGAGCTTCGTTGTGCTAGCAGCACTCCTAGGAAAAGATGTGACCATTACAAACTGTGTACCGGAACATTTCGAGTCACTTCTTGAGCATATTAAGGAAATGGGTGTTCATTTTGAAACAACAAAAAATAGCGTGCGTGTATTTGGAAATGAAAAAACAATTTTGAAACCAGTCCACATAAAAACACATGAGTACCCTGGTTTCCCTACAGATCTGCAGTCTCCAATGTTGGTCGCACTTACTCAGGCTAAGGGTGAGAGTACGGTTTGGGAAACTATTTTTGAGGATCGACTGAGATACACGGAAGGTTTACAAAATATGGGGGCAAATATTACAACTATGAATCCGCTCCAGGTGCTTGTGCGCGGTAAAACAGACCTTCGTGCCAAAGAATTGCAATCACCAGACCTTCGTGCGGGTATTGCTTTTGTTATTGCAGCCGCACTTGCCACAGGAACATCGACTATTGGGAATGTGTATAATATAGATAGAGGGTATGAGAATTTAGATGAGCGTTTGCGGGCTATTGGGCTTTCAATAACACGGCACACGGAGTAATATCTTTCTCCATAAGTATGTCAATTTTTAAGAAAAAACTCGGTATAGATTTAGGGACAGCCAACACACTTGTCTTTGTGCCTGGTAAAGGGGTTGTGTTAAATGAGCCCTCGGTTGTGGCTATTTCTGAAGAAGGAAAACAGGTTCTTGCGGTCGGGCTTGAGGCAAAAGAAATGATTGGCAAGACTCCAGACTCAATCGTTGCCTATCGTCCCATGAAAGATGGCGTCATTGCCGACTACAAAGTCACCGAAGCGATGCTTCGCTATTTTATAAACAAAGCTCTTGGTAAATGGGTAATTGTGAAGCCTGAGGTGATGGTCTCTGTTCCAGCTGGTATTACCTCAACAGAGCGTCGCGCGGTGGTAGAAGCGGCAATTAAGGCAGGGGCTAAGAACGCCTATGTGGTGAAGGAACCGATTTTGGCTGCAATCGGCGCGGGTATTCCTATTCACGAGCCAAAAGGAAGAATGATTGTGGATATCGGTGGCGGAACCACAGACGTGGCAGTCATCTCGCTCGGTGGCATCGTTGCATCAACGTCAGTAAAATGTGCCGGAAATAAAATAGATCAGGCGATTATTGATCATGTTAAGAAAACATACAATCTCGCTATCGGTGACAAAACAGCTGAGGATATAAAAATTCATGTTGGCAGCGCGCTTCCGCTCAATGAAGAACTTTCTATGTCTATCAAAGGCCGTGATTATGTTACAGGTCTTCCTCGAAGTGTAACCATTACGACAAATGAAATGGTCAAAGCGGTTGAACGTGAACTTCGTCTTATCATAAAGGCGATAAAAGATGTTTTTCAAGAAACACCTCCCGAACTTGCCTCTGACATTATTGATAACGGCATTATTATGTCGGGCGGCTCATCTCTCCTTCGTAATCTTCCTCTTCTTATTGAACGTAAAACGGGTGTAAAGGCAACGCTTGCTGAAGACGCTCTGTATTGTGTAGCAAAGGGGACTGGTATTGCCCTTGAACACCTTGATCTGTACAAGAAAAGTATTATTGCAAAACGTTAATATATGGAGAACATTCTCCTTACTTACATTTTAAAACAACCATTCCAGACGCTTGTGCTTGTGGGGGATACACAAGATGTTTTTTTAGCTACCAAATCTTTTTTTAAAGAAACAGAGAATATAGATTTAGAGAGCCATGGAGACGTTGCTATACATGCAAGTGATTCTTTAACTATCGATATTGCTCGAGAAATAAAAGAATGGACAGAGGGCATGCCGCAATACCGCCCAAATAAACTTCTTGTACTTACACCGACTATTTTTCCAGTGATCTCTCAAAACGCGCTTTTAAAAACATTTGAAGAGCCAAGTGGCAATACGCAAATAATTTTGGCTATAAAGGATGTGAGTATTCTTCTCCCAACAATTCTTTCGCGTGCCGTTGTCTACCATATACCTACTAAAGAAAAGACGTGTGATGACGCACTACTGCGATTAGCCCCACATGCCCGTCTTTTAGACAAAGAAGTTGCAATGCTTCTTAAAACAGGCTTGCAAAAACCCTCTAAAGAGAAGGTGGGTGAATTTTTTAATAATCTGACTCAGGCTGCTCTGCGGAGTTCGTATTCCAACATTAAGAGAAGGGAAGCTGTACGGGTTCTTACCACGGTGACTCCATACATATACGACCAAGGCGCGTCCATTAAGATGCTTGTGGAGTATACATGTCTGCAACTTCCTGTTCTTGATTAGTCAATTAAAAGAACCTTTTCTGCTCTCATAAACCCGTGTATAGTAAGGAGATACATATATGGCATATTCATTTTCAGATTTTAGTACACAGGGGAAAGAAATTATTGAATGGCTCAAGCGCGAGTACACAGGCATTTCTACTGGACGAGCTACTCCGGCAATTTTAGATTTGGTCAGTGTTGAAAGTTATGGTTCTCGCACTGCTATTCCACATGTTGCTTCTGTTACTATTGAAGATCCTCGCACACTTCGTGTGGCTCCGTGGGATAAGTCTCAAGTAAAAATAATTGAAAAGGCGCTCTATGATGCTGATCTCGGGCTTTCTGTCTCTGTTGATGATGGCGGACTTCGAATCTTTTTCCCGCAATTAACCACTGAGCGTCGTGCACAGCTGGTGAAGGTCCTCAAAGATCGTTTGGAAGATGGGCGAGTGAAAGTGCGCATGTTGCGACAGGAAACACAAAAAGATATTGAAGCTCAAAATCTTCCCGAAGATGATGCAAAACGAGCAAATGATGAGCTCCAGAAAAAGGTGGATGAATACAACGGTCTTCTCGAAGATGTATTTACTAAAAAAGAAGCAGAGGTAATGAATTAATTTTTGTATGTTTATTTCAACACTTATTTTCTTTGCAATCCTTGTATTTTTGGTTGTTGTTCATGAGTTCGGACATTTTATTGTGGCAAAATGGGCGGGTATTCGAGTGGATGAATTTGCATTTGGTTTTCCACCAAAACTTTTTGGTAAAAAATTTGGCGAAACAGAGTATCGCATTAATCTTCTTCCCATTGGTGGCTATGTAAAGATTTATGGTGAAGATCCGAGTGATATAACGGACGGTGTTGATCGAAAAAGAAGTTTCGCGTATAAGCCAAGGTACATTCAAGCCGCAGTGCTTTTGGCTGGAATTACCATGAATCTTATTTTTGCATGGGTACTTTTTTCTGGAGCGTATATTATTGGAGCGGAAACTTCAGTGGCCGCAGTACCAAAAAATGTACAAGTGCAAAATGAGCGCACGGCGATTTTGAATGTTGCAAAATCTTCACCAGCGGATGTTCTTGGAATCGCTCCAGGAGACTCACTTGTTTCTCTTGCAACATTTAAAGAGTTTATTGAACCAAAAAGCGGTAAAGAGGTAAGTGACTTTGTTGCTTCACATCAAGATGCAGAGATGACTATTGGATATCAAAAGAAAGGTGAAACTGTTGTGACGTACAAACCGATTACGCCAAGTGCGCATGTAGGATCTGACAAGAAAATTATTGGACTCACGGTTGATCGAGTGGGAGTACTTGACCTCCCTCTGCATAAGGCATTATGGCAAGGTGCAAAAACAACCGCTTCATATACTATTCTTACCGCAGAGGCTTTTATTGGACTTATTAAAAGCTTGTTTACTGGTCACGGTGGAGTACAGGAACTTACGGGACCTATTGGAATTGTTGGCGTTGTTGACCAAGTACGAGTATTTGGTATTGCTGCACTCTTTACTTTCGCTGCGATTATTTCGATTAATCTTGCAGTTCTTAACTTAATTCCATTTCCTGCACTTGATGGAGGGCGATTACTTTTTGTTGCCATTGAAAGCGTTATTCGTCGACCATTACCACTTGCACTTCAGGCTTGGACAAATACAATTGGCTTCGGACTTCTCTTGCTTCTCATGGTGTTTGTTACTTGGCAAGACATAACTCGTATAATCTAATTATTCTTTATGCTTCAATCAAAACTTTTTACTAAGACACGCAAAGAAGCTCCTGCAGATGAAGTTTCAAAAAACGCACAGCTCCTTATTCGTGGAGGGTATGTGTACAAAGAGATGGCTGGAGCGTACGTTTATTTGCCACTTGGTTTAAAAGTATTTAATAATATCGTACAGGTAATTCGTGAAGAGATGAATAAAGTGGGAGGACAAGAGCTCTCAATGACAGCGCTTCAAGATAAAGAAGTTTGGAATAAAACAGGGCGTTTTTCTGATGATGTCGTTGATGTGTGGTTCAAAACAAAGCTAAAAAATGATACTGAACTTGGACTTTCTTTTACACACGAAGAGCCAATTACGAATATGATGCGAAACTATATTAGTTCGTATCGTGATTTGCCGATTTCTGCGTATCAATTTCAAACAAAGTTTAGAAATGAAACTCGAGCAAAGTCTGGAATTATGCGTGGACGAGAATTTGTTATGAAAGATCTGTATTCTTTTGCACGCACAGAGGAAGAACACATAAAAATATACGAAGAACTGAAGCAGGCGTATGTTGATACATTTAATCGACTTGGAATCGGTGAAAAGACGTACATTACCTTTGCTTCAGGGGGGTCATTCTCAAAGTATTCTCATGAGTTTCAAACTATTACTGACGCCGGAGAAGATCTTATTTATGTTGATGAAGAAAAAAAGATCGCAGTCAATGAAGAAGTTTTAAATGACGAAGTGTTGAAAGATTTAGGTGTGGTAAGAGAAAACCTGAAGCAAGTAAAATCAGCTGAGGTTGGAAATATTTTTTCGCTTGGGACAAAGTTTTCTGATGCATTCGACCTTACCTATATTGATGATAAGGGGGAGAAGCAAAAAGTAATTATGGGTTCATATGGTATTGGTCCTGGACGTGTGATGGGAACTATTGTTGAATTACTTTCTGACGACAAGGGAATTATCTGGCCAGAAAGCATCGCACCATTTAAAGTCCACCTTCTTTCGTTTAAGCAAGATGAAAAGGCAAAAGAAATTTATGATGCTTTGACTGCAAAGGGAGTGGAAGTCCTTTTTGATGATCGTGATGTATCTATTGGGGTAAAACTCAATGATGCAGACTTGCTTGGTATGCCACACCGCGTTTTAATTACTGAAAAGAGCCTGGCAGCGGGTGGAGTAGAATACAAAAAACGCACTGAGGCAGAAGTTACAATTATCTCTATTGATGCTTGTATTGCAAGGTTTTCTTAGGAACGGGGCTTATTGGCGAAATGTTCTAAACTAGGGTACTCTTAAAGGTAAGAAGATTATGTTGAGTCGTCTGCGAAAACTATATTCTAATGATGTTGGAATTGATCTTGGTACCGCAAATACCTTGGTGTATTTGGGTGGTCACGGCATTGTTATCAATGAGCCTTCAGTTGTTGCGGTGAATCAGAAAACAGGCCGTGTCGTTGCGGTGGGTGAGCAAGCAAAACTCATGCTTGGTCGTACTCCAGCACACATTAAGGCAATTCGCCCACTTGTTGACGGTGTTATTTCTGATTTTGAGGTGACGGAAGAAATGATGTTGTACTTAATGAACAAAGTAAACGAAGTTGTACGAAAGCCAATCAATCCTCGTGTAGTGGTAGGTGTGCCAACGGGAATTACAAATGTAGAAATTCGCGCCGTATACGATGCTACTAAAAATGCTGGAGCGCGTGAAGTGTATATTGTTGAAGAGCCAATGGCTGCAGCTATTGGAATACGTCTTCCAATTCAAGATGCGGTTGGATCTATGATTGTTGATATGGGTGGTGGAACAACCGACATTGCCGTGATTTCTCTTGCAGGCATCGTGCGTTCAAAATCGCTAAAGATTGCTGGTGACAGATTAAGTAGCGACATTATTTCCTACCTTAAAGACGAATTTAAATTATTGATTGGTGAAAAAACCGCTGAGAATATAAAAATTACTATTGGCGGTGTTATTGAAGGTGAGCCAATGGAAATGGTTGCTCGTGGACGAGATTTAGTCACAGGGCTTCCTCGGGAAGTGGTAGTTACTGACGCAGATATTCGCGAAGCTCTTTTTCCTTCGGTTATGCAAATTATTGAATCAATAAAGGAGGTTCTTGAAACAACTCCACCAGAAATTCTATCAGACGTTATGCATAAGGGCGTTATTCTTGCGGGCGGCACGGCACTTATTCGAGGCTTACCTGAGCTTATGCAAGCACATCTTAAAATTCCGGTCACGGTTGCCGATGACCCACTTTCTGCTGTTGCGCGCGGAACGGGTATAATTTTAGAAGATTTAGATAAATATAAAGAAGTTCTCATTACTAACTATGATGATATCTCGCCGCGATTCTAATAAGAACCTCAAAAAAGTTTTTATATACATTACTATCTTTGTATTGCTTTTGTTTTTGTGGTCGCCATTTAAATCAGTGAGTATTCCTGTTTTGGAGTCTTTGGGTTTTTTTTCGTCTCGAGTATATGTCTCTGGCACATCTATTTTACATAGGATGTATTTGTATGTTGCTTCAAACGATGCTTTATATCAAGAAAACATACTCCTGAATACTCTTCTTGTTGAAGAAAAAGGAAAGTATCTTGAACTCATTATCTTGAAAGATGCTGTACAAAAATATGAGAATCTCACCACAACAGCATCAAGCTCATCTGTATTGCTTGCAAAACGTATTGGAAGTGTAGATACGGTTGTCCATGACACATTTCGTTTAAATAAGGGAGAGCAGGGTGGTCTGCGTGCTGGACAGCTTGTTGTTGGCCCGCAGAATACACTTATTGGAATGGTAAGAGAAGTTACTCAAAAAACATCACTTGTTTCTTTGCTTTGGAATGGAGACAGTGTTGTGGCTCGGACAAGTAAAGAGGGGACCGTTTTAACATTACAAGGTGTTGATGATGGGGTATATCTTGTTGAAGTTCCACACGAAATGAACTTTGAAGTTGGAGACGTTATTCTCTACGATGCAAACCCTAGTTTAATTATTGGAACAGTTAAAAAAATAAAAGACAATGAAGGAGATCGTTCGAAAGAAGTATTCATACATATATCGTTTCATCCAAAAATGATTGATGTTGTTCGAATTGAAGACTCTCTATGAAAAAGATTATCTTTTTAAGTGCACTTTTTCTAGCTCTTTTTTTTGATATGTGGTTCAGTGACAATTTTCCAAAAGCTACTATTTTTGTAGTTATATTTACTATTGGGTATAGACTTCTTTCTCCGTTCTTGCGAATATAAAAAAATAAACATGTCTCTTTTTCGAAGAAAAAAAACTACTATTGAGATATCTCCTGATGAAATTTTTCTTGATGCAAAAAATGTTCCTCAATTTAATCAGGATACATTCGAAGGCAGACTAGAAAAACCAGTTTCTTCGAAGGTAGTGGCGACGGTTGGTGTTATCATTACGCTTTTTATTGCCACAGGACTTGTAAAATCTTTCTCCCTTCAAGTATTGCATGGTGAAGAGTTTGTTCAGAAATCTGAAAACAATCGAATCATCTCAACGCCACTTTTTGGTTCGCGGGGAATTATGTACGACAGAAATGGCATGGCACTTATCCGTAACGTTGGTACAACAACACATATTGAAATTGCAAAACGAGAATACGCGCCACTCGATGGTATGGCACCACTTATTGGTTTTGTAAGTTATCCAAAAAAGGATAAGTCGGGAAGATATTGGCAAACGGAATACGTTGGCTTAGATGGTCTTGAAAAAAAATACAATGATGTTCTCTCAGGTGTTAATGGTAAACGTATTGTGCAGGTGGATGCACTTGGCGAAACAACTGATATTCACGTGACAGAAGAACCAGAAGATGGAACAAATTTGACCCTTACCATAGATGCTGAACTTCAAGATGCTTCATACGCAGTTTTGCAGCAAGCCATGCAGGAAGGTGGTTTTAAGGGTGGTGCCGCTATTGTGATTGATATAGATACAGGGGAACTTTTAACACTCGTAAGTGCACCCTCTTTCCCTCTGTACACACTCAATACAGAAGAGGGGGCTAAAAAACTCATAGAAGCGCAAACCGACGACACTAAACCTTTTCTTAACCGCGCTATTTCTGGCCTCTATTCACCAGGATCAACCGTGAAGCCTTTCATGGCTCTTGCAGCGCTTCAAGAAGATGTGATAAGTCCGTTAAAACAAATAGAAAGCAAAGGTTTTATTACTGTCAAAAATCCATATGGTGGCCCGGACACTATTTTTCGAGACTGGAAGGCGCATGGATATACCGATATGCGTGCGGCAATTGCGGTGTCATCAGACGTATACTTTTATACTATCGGTGGGGGGGTTGGTGATCAAAAAGGTCTAGGGATACAAAAAATAGATGAATATCTTAAAAAGTTTGGCTTCGCTGAAACTACGGGGATTGATTTACCAGGTGAGTCCACTGGACTTATTCCAACTCCAGATTGGAAGCTGAAGACATTTGATGAAGAGTGGCGTTTAGGTAATACGTACCATACTTCAATCGGACAGTATGGCTCACAAGTGACCCCAATACAACTTGTGCGCTCAATAGCAAGTATTGCAAATGGTGGTCGGCTTATTGTGCCGCACTTAGTGCAAACAATTACACCACGAGTAAGTAAAACAGAAACAAAGTATGCTGTTTCAAAAGAAGATTTGCAGGTTATTCGTGAGGGTATGCGACAAACGGTTGTCTCTGGTTCATCGCCAGTCTTACAACAGGTAGGATTTTCGGTGGCAGCCAAATCAGGAACTGCTGAAATCGGGATCCGAAAAGGAAGAGTTAATTCATGGATGACGGGATTTTTCCCTTATCAAAATCCACGGTATGCATTTGTGGTTGTTTTAGAGAATGGTCCAGTTGATACAGTGTTTGGCGCAGGAAAGACAAGTCGAGATATTTTACAGTGGATTGCTCAAAATCGTCCTCAGTATGCAGAAATTCGTAACGAAGATCCAAGGTCTAACGCGACGACCACTGAAGAGGTGGAAACCGGACTAGAAGAGGGTGTCACGCCACTATAAAGCAAAAATAGCCTTTGTGCGTAAGGGCTTCTTCCCAAAATTACCTTTTTCGTGTATAATTCTCCACCATGGTAGAAATACTTACTAAAGAAAAGTTTAAAGAATTGCGGGAAGAGCTTCTCGGGCTCCAGACCCAAGGTCGTAAGCAAATTACGGACTCTCTTGTGTATGCCAAGTCTTTGGGAGATCTTTCTGAAAATGCTGAATATGCTCAAGCACGAGAAGATCAAGCTAAGCTTGAAGATCGTATTTCTAAGATCGAACACATCCTTAAAACTGCTAAAGTAGCTACAAAGCACTCTACGGATACTGTTTCTGTTGGTTCTACGGTTGTTTTAATTAAAAAAGGAGATAAAGCAAAACGAACATTTACTATCGTAGGCGGCGAAGAAGCTGATACCGCATCTGGAAAAATCTCATTCCACTCTCCAATTGGTGAAGCGCTTATGAATAAAAAGGTTGGTGATACGGTAAGTATTGTGACTCCAAAAGGTGTTGTTGAGTATACAATAGACTCAATCGAATAATCGCGAGCAGAAACTCATAAAAACAGAAAAGTGGTTTACGGCCACTTTTTTTGTTACAGTTAGAACTATCATGGCATCACAAGAAGAAATCAAAGATATCCGCATAGAAAAGCTCAAGAAGTTAGAAGCTTTAGGCATAACTCCGTATCCAAGTACTGTTCCGCAAGACATGACGCTTGGTGAAGTAAAAGATACTTTTGAAGCTTTAGAAAAAAGTGGAGATGAAAAAAGTGTTGCGGGGCGTATTATGGCGATTCGTGGCCAAGGGGCAATTCTTTTTGTTGTTTTATACGATGGCACAGCACAATTTCAAATAGTACTTAAGAAAGATGTTTTAGGCGAAGAAGCGTTACAGCAATTTGTCGACCTGATTGATATTGGTGATTTCATTTCTTTTTCGGGAACCTTTTTTGTAACGCAGCGCGGTGAACAAAGTATGCAAGCAACACGGTTTGTGTTGGCGGCAAAATCTCTCCTATCTCTACCAGAAAAGTGGCATGGAATCCAAGACGACGATGAGCGTTTTCGTAAACGGTATTTGGACATACTTACCAATAGCGAAGTGAGAGACATGTTCCTCCTTAAGACAAAGTTTTGGCGAGCAACAAGAAACTTTTTAGAAGAGAAAGGTTTTATGGCAGTGGATACTCCAACCCTTGAAGTTACCACAGGTGGTGCTGAGGCTGCACCATTTGCAACACACCACAACGACTATGATTTAGATGTGTATCTCCGTATTTCTGTTGGGGAATTATGGCAAAAACGTCTCATGGCGGCTGGGTTTCCAAAAACTTACGAAATAGGTCGTGTATATAGAAATGAAGGTTCAAGTCCAAACCATCTTCAAGAGTTCACAAACATGGAGTTTTATTGGGCATACGCAGACTACAACATGGGGATGGATTTAGTAAAAGAAATGTATCGCAGAATAGCAACTGAGGTCTTTGGCAAAACATCGTTTACAACCCGTGGGCACACTTTCGACCTTGCAGATGAGTGGGTAAAAATTCAATATGTTGAAGAAATACAAAAACAGACAGGGGTGGATGTACTCACTGCGACAGCAGGTGATATTGAAGCAAAATTATCAGAGCTTCATGTGAAGCACGACGGGAAAACAAAAGAGCGCATGGTTGATGCTCTATGGAAGTATTGTCGCAAAAATATCTCTGGTCCAGCATTTGTAATTGGGTATCCAGATTTCATGCAGCCGCTCGCGAAACGTGATGCAAAAAATGGAGCGTACGTAGAGCAGTTCCAAGTATTGCTTGGCGGGGCAGAATTAGGCAAAGGATATTCTGAACTCAATGATCCTATTGACCAACGTGCTCGATTTGAACACCAGCAAGAGTTATTGAAAGCGGGAGACAAGGAGGCCATGATGCCTGATTGGGAATTTGTTGAAATGCTTGAACATGGCATGCCGCCGACGTGTGGATTTGGTTTTGGCGAAAGATTATTTTCATTCTTGGTTGATAAGCCAATCCGTGAGACACAACTCTTTCCTTTAATGAGGCCAAGAGAGTAGAACTTCTTTGTTCCACACAAAAAGCCGCCAAAGGGCGGCTTTTTGTGTGGATAACTGTGGAACAGGGTGGTAGCAACGTTTCATGAAGTGGTATATAATGTCATCAAGTGGGATGAAGTGGCATGTTTCATTTCCACCTAAGAATACAATGTTAATCGGACAACACGTACATACTTTAGATCCTAAAAAAAGAATTTCGCTTCCTGCGAAGTTCAGAAAAGAACTTGGAAAAAAAGTAGTGCTTACAAACGGTCTCGATCATTGTATTTTTGTCTACAGTATTAAAGAGTGGCAGGCGATAGCGTCTAAGCTTGGTAATCTCGGATTCGGTAACGCCAGTACGCGAAGTTTCAATCGATTTTTACTCGGTGGTGCAGAAGAAGTAGAAATTGATTCAGCAGGACGTATTTTGGTTCCAGAGTTTTTAAAAGACTTTGCAGGACTTCAAGAAAAAGTGATTCTTACTGGTGTACAAAATCGTGTGGAAATTTGGGATGAAGCACGATGGAGTACCTATGTGAAGAACGTGGCTCAAGAAGCGGACGCATTGGCAGAAAAACTCGGAGAAGTGGGTCTCATCTAGGGTATGGGACACATTCCAGTTCTTTTACAAGAAACAATAGATCTTCTTCATCCAACACTAGGAAACACAGTGCTTGATTGTACATTCAACCGCGCAGGGCACAGTGTTGAGCTCGCAAAAAAGATAGGTAAAGAGGGGATACTCATTGGTTTTGATCTTGATCACGTAGCACTTGAGGAAGGAAAAAAAGTTCTTGAAAAAGAACTTGGAAAAAATATTCCTCAGGTGATTGTATGTGAAACAAACTTTCGGCACGTCGTAGATGTGCTCAAAGAAAAAAAGATAAAGCATATAGATGTGCTCCTTGCAGATCTAGGCTTGAGTTCACAAGAGCTCGATATTTCAGGGCGCGGGTTTACGTTTCAAAAAGAAGAACCCCTCCAAATGACACTCTCTTCTCGTCCAGACGCACTTATTACCGCATACACGGTGGTAAATGAATGGTCGCAGGAAACCATTGTGGATATCTTGAAAGGATTTAGTGATGAGTCATTTGCTGGAAGAATTGCTCGTAACATTGTTGAAGCACGAGAGGTCAAACCAATTACGACAACAAAACAGCTTGCCGACATTGTGTACCATGCAGTTCCGGTAGCATATAAAAAAGGAAAGATTCATCCAGCGACAAAAACTTTTCAAGCGATTCGAATGGCAGTCAACGATGAAGTAGGTGCCCTCCAAGAACTTCTTCGCTCTCTCCCTCAAGTTGTTGCTTCTGGCAGTAGAGTCGGATTTATTTCATTTCACAGCGTCGAAGACAGATTGGTAAAAAATTACTTTAGAGATAACAAAGAAGAGTGGCAGGCGGTTACAAAAAAACCAGTAACCCCAACGCTTCAGGAAGAAAAAGAAAATCCACGATCACGCAGCGCAAAATTACGAGTTTATATAAAAAAATAATTATGAAAAAACAGACAATCCAAAATATATTCAGAATACCAACACACACACTCGTGTGGTCACTGTTTGTTTTTTCTACAATTGCGTATTGCGGTACGGTGGGCATGATTACCTTTGATGTTGTAGGACGCAAGTCGCTTAATCAGGAAGCACAAAAAGTAGCTGCGCTTGTTGCAAAACAAGAAGAAGCGCTTTCGGAAAAAACAAAACTTCTTTCTCTTGGTTTTCCAGTGGCTACGCAGTCTCGTGTTGCGGCATACATCGACTCACGAGATGTAACTGCGGTCGGATTTGCGCAATAAGGAGAGAGTCTCTACAATGAGCATGCATGGCTCCACGCATATTTGTTTCTTCTATAGATCGAGTTCCGCTTTTTAGTATTGTTGCCACAGTTGTCGTACTTCTTTTTATTGCTCGTCTCGTATTTATTCAAGGTGTGCAAGGTAAGGAGTATAAAAAGCAAGCAGAGGGACAGTATGTTCCCGTGGTTACCCCAATTTTCAACAGAGGGAATATCTTTTTAAAAGCAAAAGGCGGTGAAGAAGTCCCCATTGCTTCGCTCGAAGAATTTTACACCCTTGCAATACAGCCGAATCGAGTGGTGAGTGTCGATGGACTTCTTGCAGAGTTAACCCAAGCAGAGGTTATTTTTGATGCTAGTCTTATTCGTCAAAAAGCTGCCAAGACAGACGATCCATATGAAGAAATAGTAAAAGATGTTTCAAAAAAATCAGTTGATATTTTGAAAGAAAAGAAAATATCTGGACTTTTCTTTAATAAAAATTATCGACGAATATATCCACAGCAATCAACAGGAAGCCAGGTGGTTGGCTTTGTGGGAAGTGATGGTGCTACCTTTCGTGGACAGTATGGTCTTGAACGTAGCTACGAAGATACCTTAGAGCGTATTAGTAGCGCACCAATCAATGTGTTTGCAGATGTGTTTTCGGACATTGATGACACGCTCCGTACTAAGGTAAAAAAGGAAGAGGCAGACATTGTACTTACCATGGACCCTGTGGCACTCGACACTCTTCACAAAGCGCTTGCGTCGGTACAGGAAAAATGGAGTCCTGAAATGGTTGGTGGAATTATTATGGATCCAAGAACGGGTAAGATTCTTGCTATGGATTCATTGCCATCGTTTGACCCAAACTCATACGCGGAATATAAAACATCACGTTTTGTAAATCCCAATGTTGAGTCAGTATTTGAAATGGGCTCGATCATTAAGGCGCTCACTATGGCAGCGGGGATAGATTCAGGCGCGGTAACCCCTGAGACGACATACAACGACAAAGGTACTATTGTTTTAAATGGCTATAAGGTGAGTAACTTCGACAAGAAGGCGCGCGGCACTGTTGCAATGCAGGAAGTACTTAATAAGTCATTGAACACCGGAGTGACGTTTGTAATGCAGCAAATGGGACAGAAAGAATTCGCTCGTTATTTCCGAGAGGTGTATGCGCTCATAGAAAAAACAGGAATAGATTTACCAAATGAAGTGAATAATTTAGTTAAAAATTTGCAATCTAAAGAAGAGGTAAACTATGCCACTGCGTCTTTCGGACAAGGTATCGCACTTACTCCTATTGCCACCATCCGTGCGCTTGCTGTGCTTGCAAATGGTGGATATCTCGTAACTCCGTATGTTGCCGACGAGATTTTATATAAAGACGGTACCCGAGAGAAGCTTGTACACAAAGAGCCTGTGCAGACACTCAAAAAAGAATCAAGTGAAACCATCACTCGAATGCTTGTGCATGTGGTAGACACAGAGCTTGCTCAAGGAAAGCTCTCAATGAAAGAGTACGCACTTGCCGCAAAAACAGGTACGGCTGAAATTCCTAAAGCAGGCGGGGGATATCGAGAAGACGCATATCTACACTCGTTCTTTGGCTACTACCCAGCTTATGAGCCTCGATTCATCGTTCTCCTGTATCAGGTCTATCCAAAAGGTGGGGCAAGTGCCCAGTATGCTTCCCAGACCCTTACCGCACCATTTTTTGACATAGCTCACACTCTTTTGTCTTATTTCTCAGTACCGCCAGACCGAAATAGGGAGTAAGAAAAAGTGAGGTACAATGGTGTGTATCATTCCTTATGCAATCATTTTTTAAGCCCATTGTTGTATTCTTGTTGCGTGTTCTTGCCCAGGCAACACTCAAGACCTATAAGCCAAAAATAATCGCTGTCACCGGAAATATTGGCAAGACCTCAAGCAAAGATGCAATCTTTGCTGCCATCGCCACAACATATTCTGCTCGCAAAAGCTACAAAAGTTTTAACAGTGAAATAGGAGTGCCACTGACTATCTTAGGTGAAGACAATCAGTGGAGTAATCCATTTGGCTGGCTTGCACTTTTTGTGCGAAGCACGCTCGCACTTGTGGTGCGTGAAGACTATCCAACATGGCTCGTGCTCGAAGTTGGCGCCGACGCTCCAGGTGATATTGAAACACTCACCAAGTGGTTGAAGCCAGACATTGCTGTGCTTACCCAGTTTGGCGAGACTCCAGTGCATATAGAAAACTTCCAAAACAATCGTGATCTTATGATTAAAGAAAAAGCTTTTTTACCACAAGCGCTCAAAAAAGATGGCGTCTTTGTATATTGTGGTGATGATGCTGATGCAACAAAAATTGCCGAAGACATTTCTCGCACAAAAGTGACATTTGGTTTTCATACAGATAACACCGTTTCGATTCATAACGACACATACTTGTACGACAAAAAAGACGAAACAAAAAAAGATATTTCAGGCATGCAGTACGAACTTCATACAAAGGATGGAAAGGTTGTACACATTGAGCGCAAAGGGTACTTAGGACGTGTGTACGCCGCCGCAGGTGCGGCAGCGGGCGCAGTTGCACAAGTGCTTGATGTTGATCTGACACTTCTTGATGCTGCGCTTTCTGAATACACTCCAGAATCTGGGCGCATGCGAATCTTAGATGGTGTGAAGGGTGGAATTCTGCTTGATGACACCTACAATGCTGCCCCAAAGGCCATGAAGCATGCACTCGAGACTCTTCGAGAAATTGAAGCTCGGGGAAAGAAAATAGCAATCTTGGGTGACATGCTTGAGCTCGGCAAACACACTGAGCGAGTACATAAAGAAATTGGTAAAGATGCAAGTCAGGCAGCACACAAGCTTATTACGGTTGGTATGCGAGCTCGATTTATTGTTGAAGGGGCGCTAAATGATGGTATGCACGAAGATAATATTTTCCAGTTTGAAGATTCTCGTAGTGCAGGAAAGTTTGCTGAAAGTTTGATTGAAGAAGGGGATGTGGTGCTTCTTAAGGCTTCCCAAGGTATTCGTATGGAACGTGCTACAGAAGAACTTCTTGCATATCCAGATATGAAAGACGAGCTTTTGGTGAGGCAAAGTGAGGAGTGGCGGGAGAGGTAGCTTAGGCTCACAAATTTAAAAACCGCACTTTTCAGACGGTTTTTTAAATTTATAAGCGTTCGGCAGATAGAACCGATTTGATTCCTTGCCTAACAATGTGGATCAGGGTTTTTGTATACCAACTCAACCATTTTCGTGATACTTAAAATTTTGAAAGTTTACTAGAAAAATCTTCTATAAATTTTTTAACGATATTTTCATTTTTTTCAGACCACAACTTCCAAACCTTATTTCCAGACCTTCCCCAATGTTTTTTTTGGTTTTTATACCATGTTTTTAGTTTTTCTCTAGGTCTTTTATCTTGAGTAGTTGTCCCTAGTCTTAATAGATCTTTAAAACAAAATTGCTTTGTATATTTTGAACTAATTTTTGGAAAATCTTCTGGAGGTGATTCATGCAAAAAGTCATAAATAATCCTATCAGGACCATGGCCCCCGGGTAGACATATTACATTTTCAATGTTTCCGTTGGTTGTGTCACCGTCAAGTACAATCAGAGATTTTTTAAAATCTGGGATTTTTCTTTTAGCGATCTCTTTGAGTTCTCCTTCGCCTAGACCTGTAGAAAATATTGTAATATTGCTTTGTAAAGTACTAGGAAGAATGCATTTGAGCATATCCACCGCCTCTTCATCCTCACAATAAACAAACCGTTTTCTTTGTATTGATTTTAGTGCGTCTGGCCCAAGAACAAGTAAGTCTGTTTTTAGTTGTTCAATATTCAAGTCATATTTTGGTTGAATCTTACCGGTACTTTTGTCTAGAAAAATTATTTTAGAATTACTCTTTTTTTGAGTCTCACTTAAAACTTCAAGTGAGTGTGTTGTATAAAATATCTGCAGGTTAAGTTCTCTAGATTTTCGGTCTAATTTTTCAATAAGCTTGATCTGAGCTGCGGGAAAAAGACTTGCATCCAACTCGTCAATTAATAATATACCGCCCTGATACTCACTTCCAATAGTATCTCTTAATCGTTTGAAGGATATTAGTGCAGTTATAATCTGCCCAAGGTTGTCTTGACCAGCAGAATTACCTAAGTGATTATATTGATCGGTATGCGGGGCATAGAAACTCTTATTCTTTGTTGTGATTGATTCAGGTCTCACATTTTGGTCAACAATCAATAAAATCTCATTATGAAGATCAATAAATTCCTCCTTCTCTTTTTCTGTTAGTTCGGAAGGGTTACTTGTAATACCGTCTTCTAGTGCTAAAGGGAAAAGTCGTCCCATACCTAAATAAATAACCGGAAACTTTATTTTCCCGCTTCCTCGCTCACTTTTTCCAACACGTATACGAATCGCTTCCTTTTTACCAGATTCTTTTCTGTCATATGAAACAGCTGGAACATCTTTTTTTGTGTCAAACTTTGTATTCCAAATGTGTTCACCTGCACTATCATAATCAGGATATGCAAATCTAAATATTTCTGAAAATTCTGTTACAAAATTCCTTCCAGCTAAAGTTTTTAAAGTTTTATCATATGTAAAAATATGACCAATTAAGCCCAAAATTGAAGTTTTGCTTGTACCATTTTGACCAGCAATAGCGTTTAGTCCTGTAGCAAAATCAATTGATATGTTTTGTAGATTTCTAAACTTTTTTACTTCGATTTGAGTAATTTTCATAATTATAAATCTAAGCTTTCTGTGCTAGCTGTTGAAGGTAACCTTACGGTCGTCGAAGCTTACAGCTTTAGTACACCTTTTCCTGTTTTATCGTATCAAAGATTCTCAAAACAGTTTAATTCGTACTTTGTGGTCACAACTCTTTTTCTGTTGAAAAAGGTCGCGACCCCGCCTCGCGCCAGTCGCGCTCCGGCTGTCACAAATACAAAAAAGAGCTATCTAAAGCTCTTTTTTGTATTTGTGACCCTACGGAGAGTCGAACTCCGGTTGACGGATTGAGAACCCGCTGTCCT
>DALYEZ010000006.1:0-40029 GCA_031972295.1 Minisyncoccota bacterium
GCTCTTGATGTAAAAAGGATTATGGAAGCATACTGCACTCATCCAAACGTAACCATAAAAATGAATGCGCCTGTAGAAAAGATCGTAAAGAAAGGCGATGTTATTTCACATGTTGTTGCAAAAGGAATTTCATATACTGGTACAAGTATCGTCTTGGCGACAGGTGGTGTGTCTCATCCAGAAACAGGGTCAACCGGGGATGGTTTTACGTGGCTGCGTAACCTTGGACACGCAGTAGAGAATCCGACACCGAGTATCGTACCTTTGGCAGTTAAAGATTCTTGGGTGAAATCATTAGCGGGGGTCTCACTTTCTTTCATGAAGATTAGTTTTTTGGTTGACGGCAAACGTGCATTTTCAAAAACAGGTAAAGTTCTCTTCACTCACTTTGGACTTTCTGGGCCACTTATTTTGAATGCCGCAAAAGCGGTTGGAGATTTGCTTCATACTGGTGAAGTAACTGCGGCAATAGACATGTACCCCGATACTGAGTTTGACGTACTTGAAAGAAAGGTGCTTTCAACTTTTGATACAAACAAGAATAAACTTTTCAAGAACATAATCAAAGAAATTGTTCCTGAGGGAATGTCTGATGCTGTACTCTCACTTCTTCCAAAAATAATCGGAGAGACAAAAGTTCACAGTATTTCAAAAGAAGATCGTAAGAAACTCATTCATTTGCTTAAGGAAATGCCGATAAGAATAACTGGACTTATGGGTTATGACAGGGCAGTTGTCGCTGACGGGGGTATTCCACTTACTGAAATAGATACAAAAACAATGCGGTCAAAGAAAATCTCAAATCTTTTTGTTACGGGAGATCTGCTCCATATCAATAGGCCATCTGGCGGTTTTTCGCTCCAACTTTGTTGGACAACAGGTTATGTGGCGGGGGAAAACGCATAATAGAATCCTAGCTTCTTGCTATACTGTAGGATATGAATAAGGTTTATATCGGAACAATCTTTCTTGTGCTTATTGTTGGTTTTGCTGTATATAACTTTAAAGGTAAATTACCTGAAAAAACCACAGACAGTACTCCTGGTTCAATAGTTATAATTAATACAAATCCAAAAAGTGATTTGATTATTGTTGATGCTCCGCTTTCAGAGGAGGCTGTTACTTCACCATTTGTAATAAGTGGTAAAGCGCGAGGGAACTGGTTTTTCGAAGCGAGTTTTCCTATAGAACTCCAAGATACTGAGGGAAATGTACTCAAGACTGTTGTTGCTCAAGCACAAGGTGACTGGATGACTACAGAATTTGTTCCTTTTGAAGCAAGTTTAAGCTTTTCTAAACCGAGAGCTCCAATGTCTGCCGTATTGGTATTCAAAAAAGACAATCCATCAGGATTGCCTGAGCATGACAACTCGATTGAGGTTCCAGTTACTATTCAGTAGTTTTCCATGCGTGTAGAGTCTACCATTACGACAAAGGCACTTGGTGCAGGTGTTCCTGTTATTTATGAAGATGTTGTAAGTGTTGCAGATCTTGGTGATAGGAAAATAAAAGGAGTTCATGCGTACTGTTTCTACAAAGATAAACTCGTTATTGTCTGGGCTGAAAATAAACAATATTGGACGCTACCTGGCGGCGGTGTAGAACCAGGAGAAAGTGTTGAAGAAGCGGTTGCTCGAGAAGTAGGGGAAGAGTCGAATATGAAAATTTTGAAGCATACACTTATTGGTGTTCAGGATATTTTTGAAGGCGAGAAAGTTATTTCCCAAACACGTTCTATTTGTATTGTGGAGCCATTCGGACCATTTGTGTTGGACCCTGACGGTGATATTACTGAGATAAAACTTATTGACCCTTCCGAATTAAAGCAATATGTTGATTGGGGCGAAATAGGTGACCATCTTTTGAAACGCGCTATACAGCTTACAAAATTCACCGATAACTAGGACCGGACTCGAACATTACATACTTGGCCACAAGTTACTAAGTCTACTCTTTCCTTTCAGTCAGTCGTGGACTAAGTACTTGCGACCCCGCCTCGTCTTAAGAAGACTGCGGCTCACAAAAATATGCTATCCGTAGCATATTTGTTGTGCCTAGGGCGGGACTCGAACCCGCACGCTTTTAACGGCAAAAGATTTTAAGTCTTTCGTGTCTACCATTCCACCACCCAGGCAATGAGGCTATTCTACCTTTTTTTCTTTTGATTCAAAAGGGTTTGTGGTAAAGTAGCTGTACTGACGTAGTGGCGAAGTTGGTCAACGCGACGGTCTGCAAAACCGTTATGCACCGGTTCGAGCCCGGTCTACGTCTCCAGAGTTGAGGTTAGTTTTATTCCGTAACCTCCTTCCTTTTCTCTTTAAACTCAATAGCGTCAATTGCTTGGCGATTCTTCTCTCCATAATCAAGCTCTACTTTGAAAAAGGGGAGTACTTTTGTTCGCGTTTGCTTTTTTACAAATGTTCGTAGGTCTGCCATCTGTCGTCGGGCAAAATCGAGGGCCGCTTTCTCTTTTGAATCAGGAAGAACAGAAATATATACCGTGCAGTTTTTGAGATCAGGCGAGAGGTCGGTGCGAGTTACGGTAATAATAGAAAGTCCACTTGATTCACGTTCAAAAAAAGTTGCTGCGAGCTCTTTCAACTGTAATCCGACTTGTTCTTTTCTTTGTCCAATTGCCATACTATTTTGTTACTTTGATAAAGCATTCAAGCGTATCTCCAATCGCAATCTCTGTTTTCGATTCTACCAAAAGTCCACACTCAGTGTCTGCAAGCACTTCATTTGTTTTTACTTTTGCTGATTGGAGCTCAGTAATTTTTCCTTTTCCGAGATCATGTTCGCGGCGGATTATTTTTACCGGGTGACTTATTTTTATACTACCAGTGAGTACCTTTCCACCAACAACTTGTTTTTCTTTGTTCTGGCTAAAGATACGAAGCACTTTAAGTGTTCCGATAACCTCGTCAGTTTCTTCTCGAGGTCGGGCTATTTCCGCATATTCAGTAAGCCATTCAGTGAGTTTGTAAATAATGTCGAACTGTTCCACTTTTACCTTGAGACGCTCCACTTGATCTCGCGCCTTTGATTCAAGCTTCGTATGAAAGCCAATAACCACAGCAAGAGGATCAGAAGAGGCAAGTAAAATATCATTTTCTGTAATAGGTCCAACTCCTTGACTGATGATTTTAAGACTCAGGTTCTCAGCTTTTATTTTTCGGAGTTCTTGTTTTACCGCATCGAGTGTTCCCACTACGTCTGCTTTGAGTACAAGGGGAATAACTTTCTGGGCGTCTTTTGGTCCGATAAACTCGGGATCTTTTGATATAACCCCGCGCACTTCTTTTGCGTTACGTTGTGCAGCCTCCGCGTCTTTTTTATCGTAATACACTTGGAAGAGTGTTCCTGATTGAGGAATCTCATCCCAACCTGTCACTTTGATAGGGGAACTACATGTTGCTTCGACGATTGCTTTACCTAAAAAGTCTTCAACAATACGAAATGGCGCAAGAGCAGTGCCAGCAACCACAAACGCTCCTTTCTTAATAGTTCCATTTTTAATAATGAGTGTTGCTGATGTTCCGCGCTTTGCTTCCATCGATGATTCGAGTACATACCCTTCAGCAGGCTCAGAAGGATTACCTTTAAGTTCTGCAAGATCGGCTGTGAGCAAAATAGTTGAAAGGAGTTCAGAAATGCCAGCACCTGTTTTTGCAGATATTGCTACAAAGGAAACAGATCCACCCATTCCTTCTAGGTAGACACCGTTTTCAACTAAAGACATTTTTGTTCGCTCGATGTTTGCGTTTGGTTTGTCGATTTTATTGATAGCAACGATATAAGGAAGTTTTTGGGAAACGATTTGCTTCAAGGCTTCAAGTGTCTGAGCTTTTACACCATCTTCGGCAGAGACTACAAGAATCCCAATGTCTGCAATTTCCACTCCTCGTTCACGCATGATAGAAAATGCCGCGTGCCCAGGGGTGTCTAAGAAGGTAATTTTCCGCTCCACACCATCTTCTTTATGTACTACTTCATATGCGCTTACGTGTTGGGTAATCCCACCTGCTTCTTTGTCCACAATATTAGTACTTCGAATATAGTCCAAAAGCGTCGACTTTCCATGGTCGATATGACCCATAACGGCGACAACCGGAGGGCGTTCAATGTGTTTTACGGGTGAGTGAGACATAAAAGAAAAGCTCGAAAAGCTAGATTTGACAAGTATATATTAAAATTGCCATAAGGGGTACTTGACAGATACTATGTGTCTGGTATACTTCCAAGAGCTAGTGATGGGACCTTCCCGCGCTAGTGATTCCGATCAACGAAAACAGCCAGGAGTAGTTCATGAAAAAGAACACCTTCCAGCCGCCGGGCATCACCCGGCACGACCAGAGTGACGAAGTGGTTGTCGCGACCCTCGATATCGGCTACAGCTGACCGACCTTCGGTGGCGACGGGCGGCGCGCAATGCCTTCGCCCGCGCATGCCGTTTAGCCACTAATGAGAAAGGTGGCCAAGGGGATAAAGGGTTCCCTTGAACTTCTCAACGAGCGACTCTGCTCGAGTAGAATTGCTTCCCAAAGAGAGTCTTGCGAAGCACACAATGATATAATAGAGGATCGGGTCAGGCGACCTCCCTCGAAGCCCCAGTTAATCGGGGCTTTTTATTTTGCTATAATCTTCCTATGTTCTCATTCTTTTCTCAAAAAAAACCTGAAAGCGGCTATATTTATTTAGACCACGCTTCGGCAACTCCTATTGATTCTGGTGTTTTAGAAACTTTTCATACGATTCAAAAAACACATTTTGCAAATCCAGGCAGTATCCATAGACTTGGTATTGAAGCAAAAAAACATATCGATAGTGCTCGGAAGAAAGTTGCAAACGCACTGCAAGCTCGTTCTGAAGAAATTATTTTCACTGCATCGGGGACTGAGTCAAACAATCTTGCAATCCATGGCGTTATTCATTCTGCAAAAAAAAGCGGTGTTGCAATGCCTCATGTGATAACGACAAACATTGAGCACGCTTCGGTTTTGGAGCCACTTAAACAACTTGCTCAAGAAAAAGAAATAAAACTCACTATAGTTTCCGTAAATACTGACGGAATTGTGGAAGTAAAATCTATTCGTGAAGCACTTACCCCTGAAACAATTCTAGTGTCTATTATTCAGGCAAATAATGAAGTAGGGACCATTCAGCCAGTGCGAGAGATTGGAAAAATGTTGGAGAAACATAGAGATGCACAAAAAAGTGAGTACCCATATTTTCATAGTGATGCGTGTCAGTCGGTAAACTATTTAGATATTCGTCCAGAAGCATTCCGTATTGATTTGTGCACACTCAATAGTTCAAAAATATATGCACCACGCGGCGCAGGAATTTTGTACGTAGGCAAGAGGGTAAAAATGGATCCGATTATTATTGGCGGCGATCAGGAACATGGTATCCGAGCAGGGACAGAAAATACCGCTGCAATTGTGGCTTGCGGAGATGCACTAGAAAAGACGGTGAGTATGCGTGATACGGAAAGTGCTCGATTGAAAGAGTTGAGAGACTACGCATTTGCAAAAATACGCGAAGTAATTCCTAATGTAAAAGTTTGGGGGAGTGAGAAAGACGGTGAACGAATCCCAAACAATATTAACATCTCTGTGCCTGGAGTATTTTCTGAAGAATTTGTTGTAGGGCTCGACATGAAAAAAATCGCCATTTCTTCTAAAAGTGCCTGCGGCATGAATGATGACGAGGGTTCCTATGTAATACGAGCGCTCGGTGGCACAGAGCAAGAATCAAAAGAGGCAATACGTATAACCATGGGACGAACTACGACAAAGGCTCATGTAGGTACCTTTGTTTCTGAAATGAAAAATATTTTTGAACGACATAATAGAGGAACTGCTTTTCTGAAATAAACAATATTTCAGTGCGTGGTACAATTACCTATATGTACACAGCTAAAAAATACGAACACCTTCTTGGCCTGAATGGATTTTCTGACACGATGCTCAAAAATCATTTCACGTTGTATGAAGGGTATGTAAACAATGTGAATACCTTGATGAAGAAAATGAATGAGATACGTGAAGAAAGAAAAAGTGGAACTGAAGATAGGAAAGAAGAAAGCGCCGAGCTTCATAGAAGATTTGCATGGGAATACAACGGCATGAAGTTGCACGAGCTCTACTTCGAAAACATGACCAAAGAACAATCTGTGCTAAACGAAAATGGACACTTGCATAAGTTGCTTACTGATAGGTTTGGAGATATTGAGACATTCAAACTTAATTTTGTTAAAAACGTCGCCACATTTCGAGGTATAGGATGGGTCGCTCTTATTAAAAGAGACGATACAGTGGGCGTGACTTGGATAGGTGAGCATGACCAAGGATTGCTTGCAAATACCACTATTCTTCTTGTGATGGATGTCTGGGAACATGCATATATGACTGACTACGGAATAAAACGTGCCGACTATGTTTCTGCTTTCATGCAGGCAATTGATTGGAGTGTGGTAGAAAAAAGAGCAGAGGGGGCGATCAAATAAGGTTCGTGGTATAATCATCTTGTGAGAGTCTGTTTTTCCGAAAAACCTTTATTCTACAACTCCAGATTCCTGTTCTCACGTTGAAAATAGAAATAAATTATGCCACCATTTAATAATTTTACGACGAAAGCAAAAGACGCTATTCGGCGGAGTCATGAGCTTGCCATAGAACGAGGGCAAAATCACGTGGGTCCAACACATGTTCTCGCAGCCCTGTTGCTCCAAGAAGAGAGTATGGTTCTTACCATGCTTGAAAAGATGGATGTGGACACGATTCTTTTAACAGAAAGCGCCCTTGATCTTATTGAAGGAACAACCGAAGGACAAACCGTGCAACAGCAAACGTTTCAGATGTATCTGACTCCTGAGCTTGCGCAGATGTTTGATGCAGCGGTAAAAATTGCACAGTCGCTTCAAGAACAATTCATTTCGACCGAGCACATGTTACTCGCGCTTTTTGATGTGCCAGGTGAGGTACAGGAGCTTCTTGCAAAATTTAAAATAAAAAGAGATGTTGCGTACGCGACATACGAAGAAGTTCGCAATCAGCCTCAAGGAGAAAATGAAAATTCTCCGAAAAAGTTCAAGGCAATTCTAAAATATACCCGTAATCTAACCAAAGATGCACGGGAAGATAAACTCGATCCTGTTATTGGACGTGATTCAGAAATAATGCGTTTGATGCAGATTATTTCTCGTCGAACTAAAAACAATCCTATCTTGCTTGGTGAACCAGGAACGGGGAAGACGGCAGTTGTTGAAGGGCTTGCTATCCGCATTGCAAAGGGAGATGTGCCTGAGAGTTTAAAAGATAAGGAACTTGTTTCGCTCGACCTTGGACTTCTTATTGCTGGCACAAAGTATCGTGGTGAGTTTGAAGAGCGACTCAAGAACATTATGAAGGAGATTGAGCGATCAAATGGGAAAATTATTGTTTTTATCGATGAAATTCATACTATTGTAGGAGCTGGAGCATCTGACGGTAATGGAGCTGACGCAGCAAACCTTTTAAAGCCGGCACTTTCTCGTGGAGAGCTTCGTGCTATTGGAGCGACAACCCTCAAGGAATATCAGAAACATATCGAAAAAGATCCAGCATTAGCACGGCGATTCCAGCCGGTATTTGTTGAGGAACCGTCACGAGATGACAGTATCGCTATTTTACGCGGACTTAAAGAAAAATATGAGCTGTATCACAACGTGCATATTACTGACGATGCTTTAATTTCAGCTGTTGATTTTTCGACTCGCTACATCACCAGTCGCTTTTTACCAGATAAAGCAATTGACCTCATTGATGAAGCATCTTCCGCGCTTCGTATATCGCTTGAAAATAAACCACCCGTGCTTGAAGAAGCGCATCGAAAGATAATGCGCTTTGAAATTGAAAAAGAAGCTTTGCTTAAGGATTTACGCCAAGCGGAAAGTAAAGGGAATAAAGATGTTAAAGAGACAAAGGGACGGATTAAAGAAATAGAAGTGGAGATTGCTGATGTACAGGAGAAGACTCGTGAACTTGAAACAAAGTGGAAGGGCGAGAAAAACATTTTGCTTGATGTCGCTAAGATTAAAAAAGAGCTCGACTCACTTCGTGTTGAATCTGAAAACGCAGAAATGCGTCAAGATCTCGCTGCTGTTGCCGAGATTCGCTATGGCAAAATTCCGCAACTAAGAAAAGCGCTTGAAGATAAAATGGCAAAGCTTAAGAAGCTTCAAAAAACACGTCGTGTACTTAAGGAGGAAATTACTCCTGAAGATATTGCCCATGTTGTTGCACGTTGGACAGGAATTCCACTTCATCGCATGCTTGAAGAAGAATCAGAAAAGCTTGCGCACATGGAGGATTATCTTGGTAAGCGTGTCATCGGCCAGAAAGAAGCAATTAAGAAGATCTCGGACGCAGTACGTCGAAGCCGAGCAGGAATCAGTGATCCAAATCGTCCAATCGGCTCGTTTATGTTCTTAGGTCCTACTGGCGTGGGAAAGACAGAGCTTACCAAAGCACTCGCCGAGTTTATGTTTAATGACGAGAAAGCGCTCATTAAAGTGGATATGAGTGAGTACATGGAAAAGCATGCAGTCTCAAAACTTATTGGTTCACCACCAGGATATGTTGGCTATGAAGAATCAGGACAGCTCTCCGAAGCCATTCGTCATCGACCGTACTCCGTTGTACTTTTTGATGAAGTAGAAAAAGCTCATCCGGAAGTCTTTAACACTTTACTTCAAGTACTTGATGAAGGACGACTTACTGACTCAAAGGGACGTGTAGTGAATTTCAAAAACACTATCATTGTGCTTACATCAAACATTGGCTCTGAATTTATTCAAAAAATGGAAACGATGGGATTCTCGAATAATACTGGAGTTGTGGAATATGCCAATGCAAAAGAAAAAGTTCAAGACGCACTCAAGAATCATTTCCGTCCAGAATTCTTAAATCGTCTCGACGATATTGTTGTCTTTGATGTTCTTACTACAGATGCCATCCGCGAGGTTGTTTTGCTCCAGGTGGAACAAATTCGTATCCGACTGAAGCCAAAAGGTATTGACCTTGTAGTAAGCGACGAAGCACTTGAAAAGATTGCCAAAGACGGTTTTGATCCGCACTACGGTGCACGGCCTATCAGACGACTTATTCAGACTAAAGTACTCAATGAGGTTGCGTCACTTTTAGTCACAAAACAAACTGCACAGGGGAGCGTTGTAGAGGTCAAGGTCAAAGAAGGTCTTTTGGTGGTTGAAGTCCAAAAACCAAGGAGATCACCTATCAAAATTGCGAAGTCTTTCTCTAAGAAAAAGTAGGAAGTAATAAAATAAAAACCTGTGATTTAATCACAGGTTTTTATTTTATATTGACATTATTTAAATTAAATTGTACAATAAAAAGCTATACAAACACCCCAAGGAGGGGTTATGAACAAGTTCATTTTAATTTTTACAGCACTCCTAGCGTTGAATGTTTCAGCACAAGAAGTGATAATGAAGTCTGGTTTTGAAGATGGGGAACAGTCACCACTTCTTCCAAACTCGATTCATGTGTCAAGCGATCCGTTACCCGCCTTTAGTCCTGTGGTCGGGGCAATGGGTGTAATTGTGTTTAGGGGCGATTTGTTCAACAATACCCCCTGGGAGTTTCATTTATGGCGAGTCAGTCTAGCTGTCCAGTCTCTGGATGGAGGTGTCTTTCCATTTCGGAACGTACGTCTTAGATTTGTTCCGAGTGGGCACATTGTTCATGCAGCCACATACTGCAGTGATTATTCCTGCTTTGGTGTTGATCAACAAGGTATGGCAGGAATGGCAGCGCTCACGCTACAGGAATTTGAGGTTTTAGCCGACGTGGTGGACGTCTCACCCTCGGTTGGTCGGAGATACGTGTTCCGCATCGTTGCTCAAAGCGATATTTACGGAACAACATATCCTCTTGGAAACAGCTATGTTGTAGGTGGGGTGCCGGCACCCGGCCCTATCATTACTCCGCGATTGTAATTGCGGAGAGAGGAAATCAAAGCGCGACATGCAAATGTCGCGCTTTTTGCTAGTATAAATAAGTGAAAAAGCTCCCAAGTGTTCAAGTAAAAAACTTTCAGAAAAAAATCTGGAGTTTTTATTGTGCACAAGGAAGACATAATTTACCTTGGCGTCCTCCGGCATTGAAACTAAAGAAAGGGATCCTTGATATGTATCCAATTATGGTCTCAGAAATAATGCTTCAGCAAACCCAGGTATCACGTGTATTGCCAAAGTTTAAAGAATGGATGAGACACTTTTCAAGTTTTAAAACTCTAGCGAGTGCATCGCGAAAAGATGTTCTTAGTTTATGGCAGGGGTTGGGATATACTCGTCGTGCGAAGTTTTTGCATGAGGCAGCACAAAAAATAGTAAAAGATGGTACACCAAAAACCACAGTTGAGCTTGAAAACTTGCCAGGAATCGGTCATTACACTGCGCGAGCGATTGCAACATTTGCATGGAATGAGTCACATGTATTTGTTGAGACAAATATTCGTACAGTTTACATCGACCACTTTTTTATAAAAAAAGAAACAGTAAATGATGTTGAAATTTTACATCAAGTAGAACAAACACTAGATAAGAAAAATCCCCGAGAATGGATGTATGCACTTATGGATTATGGTTCGTATTTAAAATCTCAAAGCAAAGGGCACAATGCAAAAGCAAAATCTTTTACTCGACAATCAAAATTTAAAGGTTCGGTACGAGAAGTGCGCGGGGCCATTATGAAGATTCTTACAAAAAAAGAAACATTTACCTTAAGAGATAAAAAAGGATTTAAAAAAAAGTTTGATGACAAACGTGTCGAGGAGGCACTTACAGGTCTTATGAAAGATGGGCTTATCCAGCAACAAAAAGATAAGTATAAAATTGAGGGTTAATTTTGACAACTTACTGTTTTTATAGTACGAATTAATTGTACTCACATTCCGTGAGAAGATGAGGAAGGAAAAATGAACATCATTAAGATCATGTGCTTTCAACTTACGTTGAAGTGGGGTTACTTAGGAGTGTTGTTGGGCTTACTTTTTGTATTCGTCGCCATGTCCGGCTTCCTAGGCCGTGACACCACTATTTCCTGGACTCTACTGACACCTCTTTTTTTCGGGATAGTTGGAGCCATCTTTGGGCGCTATGCTTCCAAAGGACTCATCCGTTCACGTATCAAAAACGAGATGGAAGAGCTGGAGCTTGATGTTCAGAATCACCCTGAGAAAGCAGCGCAAGAAATGCTTGAATGCGAGGCTGCGGCGCTAGAGGCTAGATTCAAACTTGAAACACTTCCCGCTTTGCAAGCAGAACGTCTGGCGGGGTACCAGAAAAAGCTCGCTGAACTTAGCGAGGCACGTGCGCAATTAGCTGAGTAAGCCGATCACAACAAAGTCGTTGGGGGTCGGCTTTGTTGTTTTTAGGGTTTTACATCAACCCAACGCTTGTAAGTAGTTCGGAAACTTCTTCAGGAGAAAGAACACGTGTTTGGTTTGGGTGAAGTTTTTTTAAAGTAATATTTTGAATACGGATACGACGGAGGTGGTCAACGGTGAGGTGCACAGCAGCACACATTTGACGCACCTGATGTTTTTTACCTTCAGTGAGTACCATGTGAAGAATATGAGGTTCAGCTTTTAAAGCATTTTTTGCTTTCACGAGAACTTTTTTTCCTTCGTGGGCAACTTTTACTCCTGCGAGCAGTTGTTTTATTTGAGCTGGTACAATGCTCTCCCGCACAGATACCTCGTATTCTTTTTCGTGATTGTATTTAGGATTGAGGAGTCGTTCACTTAAGCGAGTGTCATTAGAAAGGAGAAGAAGTCCGTCTGTTTCTTTATCGAGTCGTCCAATAGCATGCGTTTTAATATTTTGTCCACCAATTTCTAATGTCTTTGCATCAGGGGTCGCAACATCACGAGGTTTGTACCAGAGCACATAGACATACTCTTTTTTGATAGCATTCTTTAGCTCAACATGGTCACCTTTTTGTACCATGGTGCCGAGCACTACTCGCTTGCCATTTATAAAAACTTTACCTTGAGAAACAAGGACGTCTGCGCCACGTCGTGTAGACATACCCATATGTGCCATGTAGGTATTGATTCGTATTGGAAATGCAATGTTATTTGGTGTCATGGAGTTTGAATATAGGAATAAGACTAAGGGCTAGTATACCAGCAAGTGTCAAAAACACCGCCTGGAGCGAAATGCTATAGACTATAACCGAACCAACAAGTGGTCCTGTGATGAGGGCAACGTTTCTTGTGTTGGTGAAGATACTTATGAGATCTGCTTGGCTGTGATCGACTTGTTTGTAAAAGTACGAACTTGCCATTTCTTCTACGATACTTGCGCCGAGTCGTGCAATGAAGAGTGCGAAGATATAAAACACAAGCGGGGGAATAGCGAGGAGGCCAAACATGATGGTTCCTAAAATCATGAGAAACATTCCAGAGATAAGAAGTTCTTTTTCACCAAGTTTACTGTCGGCGAGACGTCCAAGCGGATAAGGAAGAATGATGAAAGGAATGAGAATAATAGGAATAACAACACCGAGGTATGTTTTGAGGTCAAGGATATTATTTTGGATTAAGTAGATTGGCGCATAGACAATCATGATAATCCAGAAAAGTTCGAGAATGTATTGGGTAAATACAATTCGACGCACATTTACGAGTCCTTTAAGACGTTGAAAACTCTGTATGAAGTCTGGCGCAACATATCGTGGCTCATGGAGATGGTCGAGATGTTTGTAGAGAATGTATATCATTGGCACAAGACAGAGCGCTGCGCTTGTGAAAAGAATTGCAAAACCTGAGCCGATTATTTGTGATGCAAAAAACGGCCCAGTGAGGATTCCGAGATTGAGAATAGTAAGATATGCACCACGAACCTTTCCTGTGTCTTCATTTTTACTGACTGATTCAACAAGAATGTTTAATGATACAAACAAAACACTCAGTAAGACAGTGTGGATAATAAAACTTAGAAGACTAAGAACAACTGATGTGGAGTAGGCAAGGGTAATAAGTGAAATAAGTTCAAGAATCGAAACGCCGATGAGTACACTGCGGTTACTCCATTTGTTTAGAAGAGCTCCTATTTTTATACTCAGTACAAAACTGATCAGTGCTGCAACACTATAAATAACACCAATAAAGCTAAGTGGAACAATTGACTCTAGGTATGAGGATTCAGAATACAGGGGAAGTGCGTAATGAAACGCGTAGAAAAGGGTAACAAGATAAATGGCAGTAATTGAGCGCATACAGTTCTCCTATAGAGAAAGTATAACAGGAATAACTACTGGACGCTTGGCTGTTTTTTGAAGAAGGAAGCGAGTCACGGTGTCGGTCACTGTTTGCTTGAGGTAATCAACATCAATACCATTGGGGTGTTGTTTGGTAGTTATGTCCTCAATTGTTTTCTTGATGATTGTGCGCGCGTGACGGAGAAGCTCTTGAGATTCTTTGAGGTACACAAAGCCACGAGAAATAATGTCAGGTGACTTACGAAGCTGTCCCGTCGCACCATCTACCACAGCGACGATAACAAACATGCCGTCCTCGGCAAGCATTTGGCGATCTTTAATAACCACATCTTGCACGTCACTCACTGAGGTACCGTCCACCATAACTTTTGCGCTCGGCGCCTTTTCTTTTTGGATAACTACTTTGGTACCATTTTCTACAATATCAATAATCATACCGTTGTCAGGAATGATGACATTACTTCTTTCTACACCAGCACGAATGGCCACTTCACCATTTGCAACAAGCATGTAGTGGTATCCGTGTTCCGGAATGAAAAATTTCGGTTTAATTTGAGAAATAATCCACTGCATCTCATCACCATTTGCATGTCCTGAAGAGTGAACATCGGAAGTTTGGTAGTGAATAATCTTTGCGCCACGTTTAGAAAGCCCGTCTTTGAGTTTCTGAACACTTTTTTCGTTACCAGGAATGATAGATGATGAAAGTACAACAGTATCTCCCTTTATGATTTTTAGATTTCTGTGAGTAGCATTTGCGGCACGCATGAGTGAGGCGTATTGGTCGCCTTGAGCACCGGTGGCAAGGATAAGGAGACGTTCTGGTGGATAGCGATGCATGTCTTCCATGGTTGCCATCGATTCTTGAGGAATTTTGAGCATTCCAAGCTGGTGCACGATTTCAAAATTACTTTTGAGTGAGCGTCCATCAATAATGATCATTCTTCCTGAAGCGACCGCAACTTCGAGAATGGTCATGAGACGTTCAAGTTGTGATGCAAAGGCGCCGAGAATAATCCGACCTCTTGTGGTGTGGATAATTCCGGTGATTGTTTTTATAACAAGACTTTCAGGTACTGAAAATCCAGGACGCTCAGTGTTGGTCGAGTCTGACATTAAACATAAAACAGAAAGGTTTTTGAACTTCTCGTATTCTTTTTTCTCAGTGTCTACAACTATTCCATTTTCATGCTCAAGTTTATTGTCGCCAGAGTGAACAATCGCTCCCTGAGGTGTGTGAATAATAATTCCCATCGCATCAGGAACGGTGTGTGTTACCGCAAAAAAGCTTACTTGAAGACTTCCGATTGTGATTGTGTCGGTCTTTTCTACGACCCGAATATCAAGTGCGGGGAGCTGAGGGAATTCTTCCTGGCGCTTTTTAATGAACACAGCGGTAAAAAGACGTGTGTAAATTGGCGGATTACCAAGTCCTTGCATGATGTAAGGAATGGCTCCAATGTGGTCGAGGTGTCCGTGCGTTATAAGGAGTCCGCGAATTTTATGCTTTCGCTCTTCGAGATATTTTGTATTAGGGAGTATGTAGTCAACACCAGGAGCACTTTCGTCTTTGAAAGAAAATCCAGCATCGATAATAAAAATATCTTCTTTGGTTTCGATTGCAGTCATGTTTGAACCAATACCTTCAACGCCACCAAGAGGAATAATGCGCACACCATCGCGAATTTCAGGAATGCCAAGAGTCACCTTTTCTTTAAGGGGATTGTATATTGGGCTTGGTTTTGTACTTCCTTTGTAACCAGAAGATGTTCCTCGATTGTAGTTATTTCCTCCGTGTTGTCTTTTTGGAAATGGTTGTGATTGTTTTTGCATACATTTATAGCGTTAAGATAACGGGAATAACAACAGGGCGTTTTTGCGTTTTTTGTAAGAGGTATTTTGAAATACTTTCAACAACTTCTTGTTTAAGGTCATCGACATCAAGTGCGGCGCCGTCTTTGAGTGCTCGTGTCTCTATTGTTTTTTTAATAATTTCACGTGACTCTCGGAGAAGTTCTTGAGATTCTTTAAGGTACACAAATCCACGAGAAATAATGTCAGGTGACTTACGAAGTTGGCCACGTGCAGTGTCAAGTACAGAGACAATGACGAACATGCCGTCATTAGCGAGTGCTTGGCGGTCTTTAATAACAACTTCCTGCACATCACTTACTGACATGCCATCAACAAGAACTTTTGTATTAGGTGCTTTTTCACGCAACATACGAATAGATGATCCGTCGGGCGCCATGTCGATGACTGATCCGTTTTGTGGGATAACGATACGGCTTTCAGAAATACCAAGCGTACGAGCTAGTTCACCTAAAACAGTAAGCATGTAGTGACAGCCTGAAACAGGAATCATGTACTGGGGAGCAATCTTTCTGATCATGTATGCTACTTCGTCACGATGCGCATGACTCGACGCATTGATATCTGAGGTTGTGTAGTGAATAATACGAGCTCCTTCACGTGAAAGGATGTCTTTAAGTTTTTGAATGTTACGCTCATAGCCAGAAATTGTTGATGATGAAAGTACAACGGTGTCACCTTCGGTAATTATGATATGTCGGTGGAGCCCGTCCGCAGCACGTTCAAGTTCTACATACTCATCTCCTTCTGGTCCAGTCGCTAGGATAACAATTTCGCTTGGAGCATACAGATGCATGTCCTCTGGTCGAATGAAATGAGAAGTGTCGTGCTTATGCATCGAAAGTTGCTCTACAATTTCAATGTTGCGCTTCATACTACGTCCTTCAGTGACAATTTTTTTGTTCAACGAAACCGCCTTATCAATAATGTGAAGTAAACGCGTAATCTGGGCAGGGAATGCGCCGAAAATAAGTCGACCTTTCGCATTCTCCATGATCGCATCAATATTCTGCATCACCTCTTTTTCTGTTGTGGCAAATCCGGGTTTTTCAGTGTTGGTAGAGTCCGCCATTAAACAAAGTACTTTATTATTTTCAAATGTTTTAAATTCAGCTTCTGTGTCAGGTAGGATAGTTCCGTTTTCATGATGCAGACGCAAAATCCCCGTGTGCACAATGTCACCAGATTCTGTTTCGATGCGGACACCCATACCATCAGGAAGGTGACTGCTTACCGCAAAAAAGTGAACGGTATGGCGACCAATAGTAACTGATTGATTTTTCTCGATTACTCGAATATCAAGTCCTTGTAATTTTGGAAATGTTTCTTGTTGTTTTTTAATGAGAACAGCAGTGATAAGACGGGCAAAGACAGGGGCTTTTCCAAACATGGGCATAATGAAAGGGAGCGCACCGATATGGTCAGTGTGGCTGTGCATGGCGAAAACAGCACGAATGTTTTGTGCTCGTTCTTCAAGATACTTTGTATTTGGTAAAATGTAGTCTACTCCTGGAGTTGTTTCGTCCTTTGAGCTGAAACCTGCGTCAAACACAAAGATATCATCATTGTGTTCGAGGACGGTCATGTTGCGACCTATCTCTTCAACGCCTGCCAGAGTAATAATACGAATATTATTGAGTGCTGGAGGAACAGGAAGTTTTGATTGTTTGTCTTCTTGAGGAGGACGTGGTTGTCTTCCGTGACCAAAGTGACCACGAGATCCTTCGCGCTTATGGTCGAAAGATTTTTTTTGATATGGGATAGCCATACATGTTTATAGCGAATAAATAAAAGATTCTATTTGTTTTAAGTAAGGAATTCGGAGTAGCGCAGGCCATACGTATTCTGTGTCTTTGTACCACGTGTGTACTGTGTGGAATCTGTCTTCAGCATCCTGCACCTCTTGTATATCAACTCCGTGGAGACTTTTTTCGGTGATATATACGAAATCTGGACTGAAAAGGAAAATTGCCGGAATGTCAGATTCGATTTGGGTGAGTACTGCTTCCACATCTGTACTTGTGGCGGTGCCATTTTTGATAGATTCTAAAATGGTATCAACACGCTTGTTTACATATTGAGACACATTGAGTCCGGGAGAAGTTCGCCCGCTCGAGTGCCAATATGTGTATAAGTCTGCATCCTCGTCTACCACTATACCATATAAAAGAATATCAAACGAGCGGTCAACAACGACTACATCACGAAGGTCGCCCAAGCTATATGACTCGATAGTTACGTTTATGCCGAGGTCTTTCCAAGAGTTTTGGACAAACAAAGCGATGGTTTTAAGTTCAGGAATATCAATAGTGGCTATACGAAGTGAAAGTTCCTCGTTGTTTTTTGTGAGTATCCCTTTGTCATTTTTTTTCCATCCTGCATCTTCGAGTATTTTTTGTACCACTTCTTTTGCATCCTGCTCAGGGAGTTTTTCGGTGCGATATGAAAGTGGTGCAGCTCGTGTGAGCGGGGTTCCAAAACCATAAAATGTTTCGTAGGTTATGAGGGCGCGGTCAAGAGAAACATTGAGCGCTTTACGCACTTCGATGTCTTGAAGGGCTTTCACTTTGTTTTGATTTAAAAAGAGTCCGTAGGTGCGGGGAAGTGGTGCCCGACGCGCTTCAAGGTGACCGCCCTCAATAAAAAGGTGCGCGTATTCTGCTGAGAGACTGCTTGCATTTACGATTTCTTTATTGAGTAATGCATTTGCCACACTCTCCTCGCTATCAAAAACTCGCATAGTGATGGTTTCAAGTTTTGGTGCACTGATTGCAAAATCTGAGTTTCGCTTGAGTGTGTATTCTACCGGCACTCCATTTTTTCGTTTAATCGCTTCAACCTTGAACGGACCTGTTCCTATTGGTTCAGTATTATAAGAGATAACACTGAAAGCTTCGTTTGGGTTATTCTCAAATAAATGTTTCGGCAAAATTCCAAGAGCGGTGTTTTTGAGGAATTCAGGAAAAGGTTTCTTGAGAACAAACTGAATTGTTTTTTCGTCATTTGCTCGTACCTCAATACCTTCCCATTTAATACGGTGCGGACTGCGCACGTTTGGATCTTGGACTTTTTCTATTGTGTACACAATGTCATATGCAGTGAGTGGTATATTGTCATGAAATACAAGGTTATCTTTGAGTATAAATGTGTAGGTAAGTCCATCATTTGAGAGAGTGTGCTCTTTAGCTAGGTCGTACTCCATGATTCCACCGTTTCCTTTGCGCATGAGTCCGGAGAAAATAAGAGCGGTGAGGTCTTTGTCTGTCTGTGATACTGCAAGAACAGGGTTGATGGCATATGGAGAGCCAATAACACCCTCAGTAATGTGTCCGCCAGGGAGAGATTTTTCAACTAAGAATTTTGCGTTGAGAAGTATGATGCCTGTGACGATTGAACTAAACCCTACAATTCCAAGCACAAGAAAAACCGTTACTTGTTTTTTTGAGTAACTCTGGAGGGCACTAATATAGCGGGCAAAAAGCCGTTCCATGAATATGGTTTAGAAGAGAAGGTTCGCAAGACTTGACGCGATGTACCCAAGAGCTACAAGAATAGTGAGCTGGTACACAGTCTTTTCAAGTCCTCGCTTTACGTGAGTGCTTGCCGCCTCGCCTCCACTTAATGCGCCAGAGTCTGTCACTGGACGTTGGAGCAAAATAAGACCAATTAAAAGTACAGAAAGTACTAATTGAATGATAGAAAGGGTGTTTTCCATAGATTTCTATACTATAGCGCGCTCACGGGGGAAAGAGCAATTGACAACCCTTAATTTAAGTTGCAATATAACTTTCAGTCCTTTAACCAACAAAAGGGGTGTGTCATGTTGATGGTAAGGAATGCTTCTCTTGCTTTGATCGCTCTTGCTCTCTTGGGTACGTCTTTTGAATGGACTACCAGTCAACACGGTGGTCGGACAAAAGATGGAGTCTACGTTATCTCCAATTCTGGTCGATCTTTTGGTTCTATAGAGACTGGTTTGCAGAAACGCCCGAAAAACAAGTGGCCAAGTCCATTTGGGTACACCAGGAGGTTTACTCGAATGAGAAGTTACAAAGGTCGTTGAGTTGGTTTTTGAGGTAATAGCAATAGCCGCGCATTTACGAAGTGCGCGGTTTTCTTTTGTCTTTATTCTCTATTCCGCGCTACACTTTAAGTATATGAATCTCGTACAGGTTGGCAAAAAAGCCCCAGAGTTTGGTTTGTCGGATCAGAATGGAAAAATGCATAAACTCTCTGACTACAAAGGCAATTACAAGCTTTTGTATTTTTATCCCAAAGACGATACTCCGGGATGTACAAAGGAAGCCTGCATGCTGCGCGACAATTTTCCTGCATTCAAGAAGCTTGGTATTACGGTTTTTGGCGTGAGCGCCGACTCTGAAAAAAGTCACAAGAAATTCGAAGAGAAGTATGATCTTCCATTTACACTCCTTACAGACACTGACCATAAAGTAGCTGACAGTTACGGGGCGTGGGGATTAAAGAAAATGATGGGTCGGGAGTACAGCGGGATGTTTCGAGTTTCATTTTTGATTGATGGAGATGGAAAGGTTGTTAAGGTTTACGAAAAGGTACGCCCGGAAATGCATGCTGAAGAAGTCCTTGCTGATTTGAAAGTATTCATGAAATAATAGGGATATATGAAAATACTTTTACGAATTTTAGTTGGGGCACTCGCGCTTCTTTTGATTGCATACTTTTTACCGCAGTCTATGCAGATTTCTGGTTGGTATGCAGCTACAATTGCATCACTGCTTATTGGTATTGCAAGTATTACTATTCGTCCAATACTTCTCCTTTTGTCACTTCCATTAACACTTGTGACTTTTGGACTGTTTGCGATTGTGATTGACGCTCTACTTCTTATATTTGTCGACAAGTTGATTATTGGATTTACGATATATGGATTTGGTTGGGCACTTATTGTTGCGGTACTTCTTGCGGCAATAAAGTATATTGCAAATAAGCTTATCTAAATTCTAAATGTGGAAAAGGGGCTTACTGAAGAAATAGTCCGAAATATTTCAAAACAAAAAAAAGAACCTGAATGGATGCTTGAAAAAAGGCTCCATGCCTTTTCATTGTGGCAGAATGCAAAACTTCCTGATTGGGGGCCAAGCCTCGACGAGCTTGATTTGAATGCAATCACATATTATCTCGACCCAACGGTGTCTGAAAAAAAAGACTGGAAAGAGCTGCCAAAAGAAATCAGTGACACTTTCGAAAAGCTTGGGATTCCAAAAGCTGAGCGAGAGTTTTTAGGTGGTGTGGGCGCGCAATACGACTCAGGCGTTGTATATCATCGCATTCAAGATTCTCTTAAAGCTCAAGGTGTTATTTTTGAAAATATGGATATTGCTTTAGAAAAATATCCGGAGTTAGTTAAGGAATATTTTATGAATGTGTGTATAAAACCAGAGGAGCATGCTTTTGTGAATCTCCACGGTGCAGTATGGAGCGGAGGGACATTTATTTATGTTCCAAAAGGGGTAAAGGTGTCCATGCCCCTTCAGGCGTATTTCAGAATGAATGCTCCTTCATCGGGACAGTTCGAGCACACTCTCATTATTGCAGACGAAGGAAGTAGTATTGAATATATCGAAGGGTGCTCTGCGCCGAAATATGCATCCTCGTCCCTTCATGCTGGCTGTGTTGAACTTATTGTTAAAAAAGGCGCCACACTTAAATATACAAGTATCGAAAATTGGTCCAAGAATACTTTTAATTTAAATACCAAAAAAGCGATTGTTAATGAACAAGGAACTATTATTTGGTGTAATGGAAATATTGGCTCACACACCACAATGCTTTACCCAACCTCTGTGCTTATGGGTGAGGGTGCGTATTCAGAAAGTTTAGGAGTAACTGTTGCAAGTGCTGATCAGGTTCAAGATACGGGTACAAAGGTTATTCACCTTGCAAAAAATACACGGTCTCTTACTAAGTCAAAATCCATCGCAAAAGAAGGTGGTATTTCCCGATACAGGGGATTCATTCAGTTTGCAAAAGGAGCTGACAATTGTCATGCGTCAGTAATTTGTGACGGACTTCTTTTAGATAGCGATTCTTCCATTGAAGCTATTCCATGTGTAAAACGAAGCAATGGAACCTGCGAGCTTGCCCATGAGGCTAGTGTTGGAAGTGTGAGTGATGAGATGATGTGGTATTTTGCCATGCGTGGATTCAAAGAGAACGATGCGCGCCGAGCGTTGGTAAAAGGCTTCATGCGGCCACTTGTCCAAGCGCTTCAGCTCGAATATGCACTTGAACTTAATCGTTTGATTGAACTTGAGTTTGAAGAAAAACAAGTATGATGAAAATGAATTATTTTACTGATTATAAGAAAGGCGAAGCGTATGTGTACGGGCTTAAGTGTGCGTCTCCAGAATTTATTAACGATGTACGTGAGATTGTTTCGGTAGGAGAACATGAAGAAAAAAAGATTCGCATTGTACACGACACAAATTTGCGAAGATTTTTGCAGGTACGTATTGAAGCAGGTGCAAAGGTAGAAGTAGAAATAATTTTAATTGCAAAAGTAGACTGCGTCCTTGATTCTTTTATAGAAATTCTTCATGTAGGTAATGATGCAAAATCCACCCTTACTGTTTGTGGATGCACCGAAGGGAATGGACGAATTATTTCACGTATTCGTACTCATGTACCGCACGAAGTATTCCATGTGCAGGCAACACAAAATGTGACTTTGTATCAGTTTGGAAATGAAGGTGTTATTGATTGCATACCTATGCTTGAAATCGAAAACAAAACAACTCAGTCGAGCCATGCTGTGCGTCTCGAGAAAATCTCTGATATTGAATATTGGCAAGCAGAGAACGCTGGTATTTCTCAATCTATATACCAAGATTTAAAGAAACAGAGTTTGAGGAAATAGCTTCTATTCCTTGCCTTTACCTTTTATTTTATATAGTCTGAAAGGGTGTTTTCACTATCTGACTTTCCAAGCCTAAAGGCGAGCCTTTCATATCTTGATTCTGCGTCTACGTCACTTACTCCAAAAGTGGTTATAGATGCTATGGATGCCTATTATCACAATTATCGAGCATCTACACACAGGGGCATGTACGCGTCGGCCCTGCAAGCTACCAAAGAGTTTGAGGCTGTGCGTACAAAGGTTGCAGGCTTTATTGATGCGAATGAATCAGAGGTTATTTTTACTAGCGGTTCTACAGCTTCAGCTCAGCTCATTATTGCAACTCTTGAGCATAATCTTGATTTGCACGAAGGGGATGAGATTATTGTCACCGAACTTGATCACCACGCAACCCTTGTTCCTCTTCAGCAGCTCGCAAAACGTAAAAAAATGATTCTAAAGGTTGTACCGGTAAACGACCAATTTCAAATAGAAGAATCAGTGTTTGAGTCATTTGTGACAGAGAAGACAAAAATTGTTTCGCTTATCCATGCGAGTAATGTAACGGGAACAATTGTACCGGTAAAAAAATTGATAGAAATTCTTCGATCTACAAATGCATTTGTGATTATGGATGCAGCGCAAACGGTTGGGCACATATCCCTCTCATTTAAAGATCTTAATGCAGACGCACTCTTTTTTAGTGGACACAAGATGTGCGGTCCAACGGGAGTTGGTGTGCTTATTCTTAAAGAAAAATGGATACAAACTTTCACTCCACCATACGGGGGTGGCGGAGCAGTACATAGTGTTTCAAAAGAAAAAACAATATTTCTAGAAAATGGTAAAAAATTTGAAGCGGGCACACCACCTATTGCAGAAGTAATAGGGCTTGGGGCGGCAATAGATTATCTTGAAAAAAATAATGTTGGGAAAATCACAGACCATACAAAAGAAATCATAAGCTACACTCAATCAATTTTGCAGAAGCTCCCATATATACGCACATATGCAGGTAGCGACAATGTAGGGGTTCTTTCTTTTGCAATCCCAGGTGTTCATCCACACGACATCGCTCATATTTTAGGAGAAGAAGGTGTTGCGGTCCGTGCAGGATTTCAGTGTGCAGAACTTGTTGCTCGGAAGGTTTCTGAAAACGGGATAGTACGGGTAAGTGTGTACGGATATTCCACAAAAGAGAATATAGACACCTTTAGTAATGCTTTGCAAAAAGTAGCCGCAACATTTTCATTATGAGTCACGACCTATATTCAGAATTTTTGCTCGAGCATGCACGTACTCCACAAAACAATACTGTTATTGATAGTCCAACATGTGTTGTACATGTTTTAAATGAGGGATGTGCGGATAGTTTGGAATTATATTTGAAGGTGGAAAACGATCACGTACAAGCAGTTTCTTTTACTGGAACACTTTGTGCACTTTCGACAGCATCAAGCTCGTTATTTACGGAGTTCCTGAAAGGAAAGAGTATAGATGAAATACGACTCCTGACTCCTGGTTCCGTATATACCTTGCTGGGTGTTACAATAGTCGAATCACGAACTAGATGCGCACTCTTGATCTATCAGGCGTTGCAAAAATCACTACAAGTATGTTTTCCATTGCAAAATTAGCCGTACAATCTAAAGAAGGAAAACAGCTTGGGTATATTGAAGATGTTTCTTTTTTACCCGGCACTATTTCGCTTCTTGTAGGAAAGAATGGTTCAGGAAAAACATCCTTTCTCCACGGACTCTTTTTACACCCAAGTATTGTGTGTGGTGATAGAGACATTTCTTTGGATCAAGACAGCATATCCAAAAATTCTCTTTTAGATATGTACGCAAAAGGGTTGCACTATGTACCACAGCACCTCATTCCACTTCCTGGAGTATCTTTCATTTCCTTTCTACATACCGCATACGAGATAAAGTTTGCTGAAAAGATTCCACTACCTATGTTTATTGAGAAAGTAAAAAAGATATCTATTCAGTATGGTTTACCCCAGTGCTTAATAGAAAAAAATGTTCACGAGAATCTCTCTGGTGGCGAGCGAAAGATGCAGGAACTTATCCAAACTGTTGTTTTGAAACCAAAATATCTCTTTCTTGATGAAATAGATGCTGGACTTGATAGGGATGCAAAAATTATTTTGGGAAAAGTTCTAAATACTTTGAAAGTAGAAGGAGTGGGAATCATACTTGTGAGCCACTCGTTTGAATTTACGGAATTGCTTACTCTCGACACAGTTTATTTGATGGATAATGGAAAAATTGTTCGCACTGGTGGACTTGAAATACTTCAAGATATAAAAAAAGATGGGTTTAGTGAATGATATATGTACACTGAAGAAAAATTACATGAAGCATTAGATGAAGTTATAGATCCAGAGCTTGGTATCGGTGTGTATTCTCTTGGGCTCATCTATAAGACCGTGGTACACTTGAATAGTAAAAACGGAGACGATAAGTTTGGTTTGCCAGAATGGACAGAAGTGACGATGACATTAACATCACCTTTTTGTCCCTACGCAGATGCAATTTTGGAACAAGTTGAAAGTGCTGTTACATTAAGTGGTTTCGGCACACCAAAAATAACACTTACTTTTGATCCTCCGTGGCAGGCGCCTGAACATTTAAGACTCGCGCTTGGGGTATAGGATTTGATACATGCAAGTAGAAAAAATAATTGAAAAGTATACAGACGATACGCACGCAATTCTTTTGTGTGATGAAAAAGGTGCGGTACTTCACTATTCGTCGCATGCAAAACAGCTCATACACACACTTGGGTTTTCAACACCTCAGCAGTTTCTTCCTGATGACCATCTCGCATTTGCTCACAAAGTCGCTGAGGATGCTCGTCGCTCCCGCAACCCCCATCCACTCGTTGTTGATGAGGTAAAACGCAACGGTACCTGTATTGAATACACCTATACTACAAAGCTCAATTACGTTGTCGTTGAGTGTCACGATGTTACTGAAGCTCGCAAAAAAGAAGAAGAGTTGGTACAGCGAGCACTCTATGACCAAGTAACGGGTATTCCAAACAGAATGTATTTCTTAGAGGAAATAGAGAAAGAAATAGTTAAGGCTGAAAATGATAGTACGTATATATTTGGAATGACGTTTTTGGATTTGAATGACTTTAAGCAAATGAACGATTTACATGGTCATGGCTTTGGTGATGAGTACTTAAAGACATTTGCAAAACTGCTTACTCAGGCTGTTGGTGAGGAACACGCTACGTTTCGATATGCTGGAGATGAATTCATTGTTATTACACGTAATACCAGATCGTATGAAAAAATGTCTTTAGTATTAAAACGTATTGCTAGTCTTGGTGAAGAACCATATACAATTGAGGATAAAATAATTTCTTTTGCCGCAAGTGTCGGAAGTGTTTTGTATCGTAAAGGCATGACCGCAAAGGATATGCTCGACGCGTCAGACAAAGCAATGTATGAAAGTAAGAAGCGTAAAAACGTAGAGGCATTTCCATACACGTTTGCTGCTTAGGTAGGATGGTATTTTTTAGACATACAAAAAACTCGAGGGAAGGCTCGAGTTTTCTGTTATGCATTCATTATACCAGAGAAGGTACCTCTTTGTGAAGAGTTATGCACATTTAACTTTTGAGTGGTTGATTTTTGAAAATGTAATCAATCATTTTCCAGAACGCATCATTACCACCAATTTCAGCTGCACACTCTGCGGCATACGCGTACGGTTTTGCATCTGGATGAAAGTCGAGTGGGAAGTGTCGATGTACCCATTTTATTTTTCCTGCGTATTCTTTCATAATCGTTTCTTGTGTTGTGTGGAAGCGAATACAAAATGGACATTCAAGATCTGAGTATTCAATAATAGTAATAGGAGCAGTTGATGCACCAAGCACATGGTCTTGTGCATTAATTGGAGCGAGAGTTACTTGTGCGTCACTACTTGCTTTGCCTGCGATTGCATTTTCAATGATTGCTCGTACGGCTTCAATAGGTTGTGCACCATTGATGCGATATTGTGTACCATTTGTTCCAATAACAAATGAAGACGGCGTTCCGCTTACCCCTGCTATTTGTCCAGCTTGAATATCAGATGTAACACGCGCTTCGTATTTGTTATCCGCGAGACATTGCTCGAACTTCTTTTTATTTAGATCAAGGGCTGCAATAGCTTTTGTCCATCCTGGGCCTCCTGCTGCGGATGAGGAGCCATTGTTTGCCATAAGTCCGAAGAATAATCCTAAGGCAATGATGATACTTCCTAATAATATCGCCATCTGTGTGGTCAAAATACCTTTTGGAGCTGGGATATTTTGAATTGGTTGAGATTCGTTGATATTCATATGTATCAAATAATATCATATTCGTAGCGTGAGTGCAGAATACGGTATATACTTTATTGCATATGTTTTCTTATCTTAAAAGTACTCCAGTTGTTGCGGCAACTATCATAGGTTCTGCTGCGCTTTTACTTGCTGTCATTCTCGGATTCAATGGTCTTCAGTCCCTCCGGTCGCTTGATAAAACAATTTCTGTTACTGGTTCAGCAGATAAGATTGTGGAGTCAGACTCTGCGAAGTGGTCGCTTACAATTAGTCGTTCTGTGCAATCAGATGAACTCAAACAAGGAAACGCAACGTTACAAACCGACGTAAAGAAGGTGATTGATTTCTTGGCAACAAAAGGAGTGACAGGAAAGTCAGTTGAACGTGCACCTACAGAAACACAAATTGTTTGTTTTAATGCAACAGATGCAAACTACGATCGTTTCGGGAATCGCATCTGTGCAAGCGGCGGTTCATACTCGCTTTCTTCTCGCATTGTAGTGAACACTGAGATGGCAAAAGAAATCGCTGATGTAAGCCAACAAACAACAGAATATGCGCTCTCACAAGGTATCACGGTTGTAAATTCAAATGTTGAATATTTCTACAACAAACTTTCAGACTTACGAGTGGAACTTTTGGGAGCGGCAACAGAAAACGCAAAACTTCGTGCTGAGCAAATTGCCAAGAGTACAGGGAAAAAATTAGGATCGCTTCAGAGTGCATCTATGGGAGTATTCCAAGTGACATCGAGACAGTCGGTAGATTTTTCTGACTACGGTTCGTACGATACTTCTACGTTTGAGAAAAAGGTGACTGCAATTGTTCGTACTGCATTTTCGCTTCGATAAATTTGACGATGGATTCTACGGAGCAAAAACTACATACACTTCGCGCCGAACAAGAGGTGTTGTCGCGCAGACTTTCTTTTCTGTCGTTTGAAACTATTTTCATCTTTGGTGTACCAGCCGTACTTGGGTATTTCACAGGCATGTATTTGGAAAATAGGGGAGTTGTAAAACTTCTTGCTTATATTGCACCACTTCTTCTTACTTTTGTTTTTTCTTGGGTTATTCTTCTGCGTAAGCTAAAAAGTATTACCCAAAGGGTGAAAGATGTGGAGGCAGAAATTAAGCGACTTGCGCCACCAAAGAAAGAGGAGAATGAGGAGGAGCAAGAGGAAAAAGAGGATTTGAAATAGAAAAGGAAAAGTGGTAGTATCCTTTATATTCTGTATGGCTTGAAAGAGTCTTATCGAATTGAATATTCCGTGGTAGCTCAGCGGTAGAGCAGTTCCCTGTTAAGGAATTGGTCGTAGGTTCGATCCCTACCCACGGAGCAAAAATAGACGATTTCAAGTAATCGTGGTACGAATGGGCACAAGGTTTTCCTCCGCCTTTGTAAAAGGAGGTGCTCATTCACAAAGGGGTTCAAGATGCCTATCTATATACCGAAAGAAATCATACCGCTTAGGCCAACAATGTTCTCACCTCTGCTTTTCCTTGCTGGCCCCATTCGTGGCGGCAATGACTGGCAGTCGCAGATGGCTCAGCACATTCTCGATCAAGAGCCGACTGCGCAAATTACTTGTCCATCGCGGTGGGATAGTCACCACCGATTGGCGAACTTTTTCTATCAGCCGTTCTGCCAGGCTCCAAACCGACAGCTCGTATGGGAGCGTCACTATCTCAAGCAAGCTGGACTTGAGCCAAATGTGCCCGGGTGTATCATCTTCTGGCTTGGCTGCGAGAGTGATACCAACCCGCATCCAGGACCGGAACCGTATGCCATGGACACTCGACGGGAGATTGGAAAGTTCACCGCCTTTGCGGAGATGATGAATGTTCGCATGGTGGTTGGTGGTGATCGTGGTTTCCATGGGCTCGACGTCATTCTTTTCGAGTTGGGCGAGGCATACGGAAAACCGTTTCCATTCTACGAGACCATGGTGGATGTTGCCACAAACGCTATTCTGACTGCGCGGATGTGTAACACGACATCTCAACAGTGTACCCCAGAAGATTTGGGGAGCAACGCCGGTGTCCGCTGTGATGTACGCAGAGGACCATGTGCTTGCGGAGCTTTCCATTGAAGACACCCGAAAGGGGAGAGTGAATTGGTTCACTCTCCCCAACGATATTCCGAACACAAGTTGTGTTTCGGGATTTTTTTATTTCTCACTTTTTAATATCTCATCTCGAACTTCACTCCACATTTGGAGCCAAAAGATTGACGTGAAAGATGAATATAAAGATAAAGTTTTTTACTTTGTTGCGTTTCCATCAAAAAAAGAGCAAACTTTACCGATGAATAAAAATTACGTTATTACAGGACTCAGCGTCGTTCTATTGGTAACTGTGGGCTATTTTATTTACATCAAACAACAGTCTCTAGCAGACATGAATAATAAGATTCCTGCCGGAACATCAACATTATCTGAGGCTTCTACTCAAACACCTCAGTCAATTTTTGATCTTGTTCATGATGATGTTTTGTTGGCGCAAATCAGTAATCAGGATCTGTCATTCCTGTGTAAACAAGTAATTAGTTATTATCCATACTATTTTAATAACCACAAAGTTTGTTCATCAGATCCAAAAAATCCACTTCCAAAACCAACATCTTTGGAAGACCATGAAGAAACTGAAATAAAAGCTAAAAAGATTGAGATCTCTGAAATTATTTCAAAAATAGATACATATGATGGGTTCTATGACGTGGTAATTAGATATTGGATCGGCCCGGTGGAAAGTGATCTAAGTTGTACAGGCAGGGCATGTTCTGGTTATGAAGTCGCTGTTATTAAAATGAATAGCACTAGTCTTTACCCTATAGCGCTCTCTAATGTGGGTATCTTTGATTTATGTGATCTGAAATACAGTACTGAACGTAATAATAAAAGTGATATGACTGATTATACTTTTGTCATGAATTTTAATCGGTCTCGACAGACTGAACGTTGTTTTTTGGGAGATACTGACGTGTATCCGATTCGTCTAAAAAGCACTTTCAAGAATCACGTTCTTACTGACAGATATTACGAATACAAAAACACAGAAGGGGTTGTGGTTACTTCAAAAAACGAGCCATCTTCATCTGATGTCTTTGTAGACTAAACAGCTAAGGCTATATATTTTACTTTTTATAATCACCACCCGAACCTCAGCCCACATTTGGAGCATCGATAGGATTACATGGGATGTCTTGGTAATCCTAAAAAAGATATAATGATTTGGTGATTACAAAAACTACATTCGTAATAGGCGCAAACGGCGTCGGTAAAACTACAGTTATGAGCGAAGTTAAAAAACTTCTTTCAGGAGGTGATTTTGAACTGCATGATTTCGATGAGAGAGGTGTTCCTGATAATGCAGACAAAGTGTGGCGCATGGGCGAAACCCAACACTGGATTTCAGTTGGAAAAGAGAATCGAGAGAAAGGTGTTTCTACTATTGTTTTTGGATTTGCAAAACCAGAAGAAATTGGTAAAGAAGTAGAAATTATCCTACTAGACGCAAATGAGAGAACTATAGAAGAAAGAATTAAGAGTCGTTATCTTAAAGAAGGGTCACTTCAGGAACTTACTCGTACGACAGGGAAGACTCTCGAAAAGTTCATTACTGATAACGTGTATGTTTCTTCTTTGTTAAGAAAGAGCTGCGATGTCCTTGGTTGTAAAATTGTCTCTACAGACGAAAAGGCTCCAGAGAGTATTGCGGCTGAGATTTTAAGCATTGTTTAGTATTGCTAGTCGAACACCATCCCACATTTGGAGCCAGCAAAAACACCTAGGTAAATCTAGGTGTTTTTGTATACAAACTTGCAGAGTTCGAACTTAACAACATATACTTTAGTGATGGAACAAATAAGACAAACTCCCAGTACAGAGAAACTCCATAATACTAAATTTGAGTTATTAATTGGTGGTACATCGCTTACACCAATCGACTATGATTTAATTCCTGAAGATGTTGTAAAACATTTTGAAGCACAATCGAGTAAGTTTATTTTACCAGAACAGTATCAGACTAGAAACTTTAGTAAGCTTTATACATTTAATTACGTAAATGGAGATATTGGATATATAGCAGAACAAGATAAAGCATATGGCACTAACGGAGATACAGAGCGTCTTACCTATTTTGAAGATGTTCGTGACGGCACTAGGACTGGATACCTAGAACTACGATCTAGTCTTTCAAATAAAGATACATACTTTAAGGGTAAGCCGTTTGTTGGTTTTACTAGAACGTTGGACGGTTTTCAAAATGAAGGATTAGGAGAAAGACGATTAAGAGTAGCCAATGCATACTCTTTAGATAATTACGGAATCCCGTTAAACTCAGATACACTTATTGAAGAAACTGCAAAAAGAGTATGGCAACGCTTAGTTGAAAAAGGTGATGCTGAAAAGTATACGGAAGGTAAAAATGAACGGTATCGTTTTATCTAAAAACTAATTTTCCCCAGTAATTTCTAAGCGAACCTCATTCCACATTTGGAGCAAAATAAAAAAACACTTTATCAAATTATCTTAGTTTGATAGCATTAAAATATGACAACAATAAATCCTTGGATTAATTTCAATGGTAATGCTGAAGAAGCATTTACATTTTACAAATCAGTCTTTGGTGGTGAGTTTACAAAAATTGTACGTTTCAAAGACCTTGCCAGCGCTGATTTCCCAGTAGCAGAAAAGGAAGAACATAAAATTATGCATATTGCTTTACCTATTGGTGACAGCAGTGTCTTAATGGCAAATGATGTTCCAGAATTTATGGGTAAAGTAAATGAACACGAAAACCGAAGTAAAATTGTGATAAGCACGGAAAGTAAAGAAGAGGCGGACAGATTATTTAATGACCTTTCTATTGGAGGCGAAATAGAAGGCTCTATGGGCACTAGTCCTTGGGGTACCTATGCCGGCATGTTTCGAGATACATATGGTATTGAGTGGGTAATTGAATTTTCTCCTAGCAAATAAAATACTTCTTCTAACCTATTTCCCATCTTTCAATATTTCCCCTCGAACCTCATCCCACATCTGCTAGCGGGAGACCTTCCCTCAAATTCTAACGATGCACGCAACCCGCCCAACAACATGGTCTGCGTTTTCCTGCCGCGAGATTCTCACGCATTATTTTTATTCTGCGATCCCTTGTTTCTGATTTTTTAGCAGATTCAATCCAGCATAGCCACTCATTTCGTGCTAGTGGGGTAATGTCCTCCCATACTGTTAGGATTGTTGGCATAGAAGTAAGTATCTTTCGTAAATCAGCCGGTACTTTATGCACTACACCAGTGGCGATTTCTTTTTTTGTCATATAATTTTATTTATTAAAAAAATAGATTACAAATATTCCCAAAAAAATTATTATCCCACCAATAATAGTTGGTGTAGTTACGTTGTTTTTGAATAAAATATAACTAAAAAGTGCAATAAATATTGGGTATGAAATCTCAACAAGTCCTGCGAGTGTTGCACTCTTTGCAATTATTGAAAATCCAATAAAAATTTCAGCAATCAATAAAGCAACAATTCCTCCGATAAAGTAAAAAAATAACGTTTTTGAAGAAGTAAGTGCTACTAAATCAAGTTGTAATGTTCCTAAAGATAATGAGATAAAAAATGTAATTATTGCAATAACAAGGGAAGTGATACTCAGTGATGTAAAAATAGAGATTTTTGCGTACACCTGCTCATTAAAAACATATGTCAATCCCCAAAATAATGATGCGCTAACAGCGAATAATACCCACATGGAGCAATCATAGCATGGTTGGCATAGTTAAATTAATGATTTAATTCTTGTAATAGAATCCAACACTCCATAGTTCAGGTAGATTTTTTATCTGAAGACAAAAAGAAAACCGCGAGCTCGCGGTTTTCTTTTGATTCATTTTGACTTAATTTATTTTTCTTGACTATCTAGCTTTGCCGCAGCCTCCGGCGTAGAAACGGTTCGTCCCATCATGAATAGCTGAATAATACCTGTTGCCACAATCCAGTATACAGCCATAGAAAGGAGGGTAGTCCATTCAAACAAACTACCTTCAACTACTCGACTGCTACGAAATACGCTCAAGAATGGAGTAGCAAAGATATACGTTATGCCGTAGATAAAACTACTAAAACCTGCCTCGGGATTTGCACCTAGTAGCTTCAAGACGAATCGAAACGCTAAAAGCACCTCAATAACTCCAAGAATATACCAAACAACTTGAGTCCCTCGATAGATTGGTTTGGTGCTTGGGGAACTATATGATGAGTTCATAAATTGTAAGAGATTAATTTGGTAAGTTCTAGTAAAGAAAATCACCACCTGTTGCGGCGGTGATTTTACTTGGAATGATTAACGGAATGGATTTTCTCCTCGAATGATTCGAAGTAGGAATAAGATAACCGCGATAACCAATAGGATGTGAATGAAACCCCCGAGAACATTGCCTCCTATAAAGCCAATGAGCCAGAGAGCAATAAGTATTATTGCAATAGTTGTCAGCATACGTTTTACTAAACTAATTCAATATTAATTTGTAGTTTGGAAAGCTGTTGGAACAGACACTGTTACATCACCTGCTGTATTGGTAGTGTAAATCATGTAGTAGTATGTTGAGTTTGCTTGCAGGTTTTGCAAAGAAACGCTATGTGAAGAACGGAAGTTTGCATCTGTTATTGCGGCAGTACCACTTACATCAACAGAATTTTCACGTTCGTATGTTGTGAGCATTGTTGTACTGTAGTAAACAACACCTTTTACGTTTTGATTTGTGTTCCAATTTACTACGGCACTATTTCTACTTGTGCTTACAGTAATACTGCTAAGGGTAGCGGCTGCACCACCTGTGTTACTAACCGCACCGCCTGCCATCTGGAAGTTAAGTACAGGAAGGGTAGCGGGACCAACTCGGCCAACTGCTGAAATACCATTACGAACTTGGAAATTTGCAACTGCTGATTTTGTCAGGAAACCAAAGTACCCTGTTACGAGTCCTTGTGGGTAAATGGTTGGGTCGATAGCGAGGAATGTTTGGAGTGATGAAACATCAGATCCTGACATACCGAGCTGGAGTTCACGATTAAGAATATCTGCATGAGTGAGAGCAGGAAGACTTACTACTACAAAGGCAATAGCAAGAAGCCCTGATTTAAGAAGAAAGTTTTGAGACAAGTTGAAAGAAGCGACTTTATTAGTCATATAATTTATTTTTATGTTTTTAAGAGAGAAGCTAACCAGAGTTTATATTTACTGAGTCTTTGACTCATCAGGCAAACAATTTCTAAACTACACTTTTCTAGATCTTTTTCACTGCAGACGGTTTTGGGTTAGTGGGCTATATAGTTTCTGCAGTCGGCTTGAAATTAACGATTTTAATTATTCCTACTATTTTTAGAGATCTTTGCAACACTTTCAGTATACTCCTTCTTTTGACAAAAAGATAGGTAGATGTTTTTGCTGTGATTTTTTGGGAATTGCGTATGTCCAAAAAATGGTTCGTAAAATATGTGAGATAATAGGGTTTGTTTTTATGCAAATAGAAATTCTAGTTGTAATTGCGAGTATATTTGCGTTTATAGGAAATGTTCCGTACCTGTTTGATGTTTTGAGAAAAAGGGTACAGCCACATCCGTATACATGGTTTGTGTGGTCGCTTGTTTCGGGAATTGTGTTTTTTGGGCAGGTTGTTAAAGGTGCTGGTATTGGTGCGGTGCCAACGTTTGTCGCGGAGATTTTCACAGTCGCTATCTTCTTTCTGTCTCTTAGGTATGGGTTTAAAAATATATCAAAAACCGATACATATTTTCTTATTGCCGCACTCTCAGGAATTATTCCTTGGATAATTACACAAGATCCAACAATTTCAGTTGTAGTTGCTGTATCAATTGACCTTATTGCTTTTGTACCAACACTTAGAAAAACATGGCGTTACCCCAGCACTGAGACAACACTACTATATAGTATGAATGTGTTACGACACATACTCACATTGTTTTCGTTGCAGACATATAATGTTGCAACAGCTCTGCATTCTGTAGCCATGATTTCAACCAATCTACTGATGGTAGTCTTTTTACGAAGGAGAAAATAGATACTTCACCCTCTCTTTACCTTAGGTATTCTTTAGCCAACTCTTTTGTATAAACTCATCTCTTCTTTAATAAAATCTTTTAGTTCAAGTGAGGTAAGGGTAATCAAGACTCTACTTGCTTCGAGCTTGCTTTCACGAATAAGCACATCTTTTGATTTTGGCTCGTGGAGAAGTTCCCAAATAAGAATTTCATCTGGAGAAAGATCTTCAAGCGGGAGTGTTTTTTGCCCAGATTCGTTTTGGTATTTGATATTAAGTGCGTCTAAAATATCTTCAGTTCTGGTAATGGGTGTTGCGCCCTGACGAATGAGCCAGTTTGTTCCTTTGGACGCTGCTGAGTCGATATTTCCAGGGACTGCAAGAACCGTTTTGTTGTACTCAAGTGCGAGCCGTGCAGTGATGAGTGTGCCAGATTTTTCCTCTGCTTCAACAACAAGTACTGCATCGCAAATTCCTGCCATAATGCGATTTCGTTTTGGGAATGTCCAAGGTGCGGCTTTTAATTCGGGTTCGAATTCCGATATGAGTGCACCACCATCGGACACGATCTCTCTAGCAAGATTTTTATGAAGGGCAGGGTAGAGGTTTTTGTATGCGATGCCTGATCCAGGAACTGAAATAGTGGTTAGTCCTATTTCGAGTGCTTTTTGGTGAGCGATACCGTCGATACCAAGAGCGAGTCCGGAGACAATGATAATAGGGTACCCGCGTAAGCCTTCGAGCAGTTTTTGTGTGATGTCTTTTCCGTAACGCGTATGCTTGCGCGAGCCTACAACAGCGAGCACTTTTACCCCGTCTTCTTTTTCAGGCAGCAGTCCTTCGTAGTAGATTTTTGTCGGTGGTTCGGGAATTTCAAGTAAAGGTAAGAGGAATGAAGGGAAATGGTCTTTTAAAATGCTATGGATTTCCTGCATTAGTCTCAAGTGTATCATTTTGGTAGAATAGTCTGTATATACATGTATGTTAGATATCAAATTTATTCGAGAAAATAAAGACATTGTTCAAGATGCGGCACGCAAAAAACACTTGCCATTTGATGTTGAACAGCTTCTTGCGGTTGACAAAATGCGTCTAGAACTTTTGACAACTGTCGAGCAGTTACGAAGTGAGCAGAATAAGTTATCTGACAAAGTTGCTACTGCGACTGATGCTGGAGTGCGGGCAACCTTTATCGAGCAAGTTCGCGTACTGAAAGATACCCTAAAAAGTAGAGAAGATGAGTTGAAAGAAAAGATGCATGAATGGCAAAAACTCATGCTCTCAGTGCCAAACGTACCTGACATGTCTGTGCCAGAAGGTGAGAGTGATGCTGATAATGTCGAAGTTAAAAAATGGGGTGAGATTAAACATTTTGAGTTTGAACCAAAAGATCATGTTGAGCTCATGACGAGTCTTAAGATGGTTGATTTTGAGCGAGGCACAAAGGTGCACGGCTTCCGAGGATATTTTCTTATGGGTCAAGGTGTGCAACTTTCTTTTGCTATTTGGAATTATGCGCTTTCGTTCTGGACAAATAAAGGATTCATTCCTGTGATCCCACCGATCATTGCTCGTAAAAATATTTTTATGGGTACAGGGTATCTTCCAGCAGGTGAGGACGATTTATATAAAACACAAGACGGAGAATATTTAGCAGGTACGGCAGAAGTGCCGGTGATGGGGCTCCATGCAGATGAGGTACTTGATATAAAAGATTTTCCTGTGAAGTATTTAGGATTCTCTCCATGCTATCGTCGCGAAGCGGGAAGTCATAGCAAAGATGTGAAGGGACTTATTCGCGTACATGAATTTTATAAATGGGAGCAAGTCGTGCTTTGTGAAGCAAGTCATACAACAAGTGTCGCACTCCATGAGGAGATAAACAGAAACACAGAGGAGTTCATTGAGTCGCTCGGCATTCCATATCACACGGTGGTCAATTGTGGAGGAGACTTGGGACAAGGGCAAGTGAAGAAATATGATATTGAACTCTGGGTCCCAAAAGAAGAGCGTTATCGAGAAATTTCATCAGCTTCATATTTCCATGATTTTCAGACACGGCGCGGTAACATTCGCTACAAGGATGCTGAAGGAGCACTTCGTTTTGCACACTCACTTAATTGTACCGCTATCCCGACACCGCGTATTTTGGTTTCTTTGATAGAAAATTACCAAGAAGCTGATGGTTCGATTCGGATTCCTGATGTGCTTCGTCCGTATATGGGTGGGGAGACTCATATACACAATTAAGGTATGGATCGGGGATACGACACCCGTTCTCCCATACAGAAGAAAAGTTCTCTTCCGAGAACATTTACTTTATTTCGTGTATATATTTTGGCAGCATTTATTCTTTTTGGAGTAAGTCTATCTTTAGTGATTGCTCACGCGCCACTTTTTGAGATTCGAACTGTTGTGGTTAATGGCACAATGATTACTCCAAATGAAAATATACAAATGTATATTGCAAAAGTGCTGGAAGGAAATTGGAGGGCGATATTTCCTCTTAATAGTGTTGTAAGTATTCCGATAAAAACATTGCAAAAAAATATCACAACTACTTTTCCTTCCGTTGCGTCTCTTCGTATAGATCGTGTAGGGTTTTCGCAAATCCAAGTCTCTCTTGTTGAGCGTATACCGGTGCAAACATATTGCAGGGAAGAAAATTGTGTACTGATTGATAAAGATGGAATTATATTTGCAACTGGAGGAAGTCTTATGGATATCGAAAAAATACAAGGAAGCCCATCTGAATTTTTGCGGCGGTCTGCAACGACTTCTCACGACACACTTACTTTTGGTACGCCACTACTGCCGCTTGCAAGCCGTATTTCTTTAGACAGAGTACGAACATTTCTTGTTGTTCGAGGTTTTCAAGTAGCAAACGTTTCTCTGTCACCTCTTGGTTTTTTTGATGTAACAGCTATACATAAGGATTCTCAAAGTAAAGTTGAGTTTCGCTTCCGAGATACGAAAAAGATTGATGAACAAATCGGAGAATTACATCTTGCTTTTGAGAAAGGTTTGCGTCAAAAAATTATTGATAACACAGTAGAGTATGTGATTTCCTATGTGCCCCAAAAAGTGATATATAAGAATACTGAGAAGTAAGTTATTACATGAAAAAAGAGCAATCATTTTGGCATAATCTCCCCAAACCATTTTTTGTCTTGGCCCCCATGGCTGATGTCACCGATTGTGCCTTCCGAGAAATGATTGCAAAGTATAGCCGACATGGTCAGGCTCTCGGCGGTCCTCATGTGTTTTGGACAGAGTTTGTTTCAGCTGATGGCTTGTGTAGCCCCGGGCGTGAAGTACTTCTTCGTGACCTAGAATTTAGTGTGGAAGAGCGTCCGATAGTCGCACAACTCTTTGGATCGAACCCAGAAAATATGTTTAAGGCCGCAAAACTTTGTGCTGAAAAAGGGTTTGACGGTATAGATATTAATATGGGCTGTCCTGATAAAAGTATAGAGAAGCAAGGGGCAGGAGCGGCAATGATAAAAGATCCAAAAAAAGCTCAAGCAATTATTCGTGCAGCACAAGAAGGAAGTGGGCTTCCGGTGTCTGTAAAAACACGTATTGGGTATAACAAGGTTGAGTGGAAGGAATGGCTTCCGTATATTTTAGAAATGAAACCAGCGGCTCTCACGGTACATTTACGTACTCGCAAAGAAATGTCCCTTGTCCCTGCACACTGGGACATGATGCCTGAGATTGTGGAATTTGTACGAGAAAAGAATAAAGAATATGGAAACGAAGAAATGCCTATCTTGGGAAATGGCGACGTTCTTTCTGTGGCGCATGCTCGCGAGCTCGCAGAGAAAAGTGGTTGTGATGGAGTGATGCTAGGTCGTGCTATTTTTGGCAATCCGTGGCTTTTTGATGAGAATAAAAATAAAGAGGAAATTGAATTGAGTGAAAAATTTCGAGTAATGGTAGAACACACGAAGCTGTTTGAAAAGAAGCTTGGAGATATCAAGAGTTTTGCAATTATGAAAAAGCACTATAAGGCCTATGTAAACGGTTTTGATGGTGCTAAGGAACTTCGAGTGAAGCTTATGGAAAAAGAAAATGCTGCAGAAATAGAAGAAGAAATAAAGGTATTTTTGAATACAAAAAACAGTGTACAATAAGCATATTATGCATCAAGCGCTCTATCGCACCTATCGGCCAAAGACATTTAAAGATGTTATTGGGCAAGACCATATTGTCCCACTTCTTGAGAAAGCAATTAAAGATAATACAGTTTCCCACGCGTATCTTTTTTGTGGCGGAAGGGGTACCGGTAAAACATCCGTTGCACGTATTTTGGCATCAACACTCAAAACTGACCCATCTGATATTTATGAAATAGATGCTGCTTCAAATCGCGGTATTGATGATATTCGAGTTCTTCGCGACGGTGTACGTACCATGCCGTACGATTCAAAGTATAAGGTATACATTATTGATGAAGTACACATGCTTACTAAGGAAGCCTTTAATGCACTTCTTAAAACTCTTGAAGAACCACCTGCGCACGTTATTTTTATTCTTGCTACAACAGATCCGGAAAAAGTTCCTGAAACAATTCTTTCGCGTTGTCAGGTCTACACATTCAAAAACCCAAGCGAGGCTGTTCTTGAGGAGGTAGTAACACGAGTGGCAAAAGAAGAAGGGTACACAATTGAAGAGAGTGCAGCTCATTTAATAGCAATGCTTGGTGATGGTTCGTATCGAGATACTTTCTCAGTGCTTGAAAAGGCACTTCTTGTATCAACAGATAAAAAGATCGTCCGTGCGGAAGTTGAAAAGGTGACAGGGGCGCCGAATGAGCAGATTATTATTGATTTCTTGTCTGCGTATACTGAGAGTGATGAAAAGAAGGGTAGAGCCATTATTGACACTATTCGTACAAGTTCGATATCGGTACCATTATTTTTTAGAGAGGTTTTGGAACTCGCACGTTTCGCACTTATCACTCGAATTGATGGAGTTCGCTTAAAAGAGTTTGAAAAAGCATATGGAGATACGTATCTCGGTGCTATAAAAACTTTGGCAAAAAACCCAAAACTTACTTCGAAAACACTTGAAGCGCTTCTTGTTGCATACCAAAACATCAAACATAATTCATTTCCAGAACTCTGGCTTGAGACTTTGTTTTAAAAACTATTTCTCCAAATCAAGAATATCGTCAATACGGATTTGGTTTACAAATTCGTGAGAGTGACTTACAAGAATCATTGCGCCTTGGTATGTATCAAGTGCTTTTGCGATGACGGGAAGATGGCGGAAGTTGATGTGGTTTGTTGGCTCGTCTAAAATAAGGAGTCCTGGTTTTTGGAGTACGAGTCGCGCAAAAGCAACTAAGCCTTTTTGTCCTTCAGAAAGATCTCCAATTTTTGTATTGATAACGTCGCCGGTAATTTGAAACCCAGCCGCGAGTCCTCGCATAGCTTGTTCGTTTCGTTCATGCATTGCCTCAAGAAGTGACTCGCGTGCTGTTTGGTCAAAGTTTAAGTTTGAGAAGTCCTGGCGGTAGTATCCAATCTCTACATCCTTGCCGAGTTTTGCGCCTTTTGCCGTGCCGTGGGCGATGGATTCAAGAAG
>DALYEZ010000007.1:0-4609 GCA_031972295.1 Minisyncoccota bacterium
CTCCGCAAAAAATCGAAATCGGACTTTAAGATACTTTCTAAATCAGAAAAGTTGTAAAATATAAACACCCCGAAAGAACTAGCATTTATGAAAAATTTACAAGGCGCGGAACAACGACAAGCAATTGAATGGATGAGAGAAGCGGGTAAGGTTGCTGAAAATGCTCTTTGTCTCAAGGCAAGGTGTGGAACAGTAATCGTTAAAGATGGAAAGATTGTAGGTCAAGGATATAACGCCCCACCACTTGATGATGAAATGAATCGCACATGCTTGGATGAGTACGATTTTTCAGGAAAACCTAAGTACGATCACACATGTTGCATGCATGCGGAATGGAGGGCTATTCACGATGCAATGAAACAAAACCCTGAAAACTTAAAAGGCTCTCAATTGTATTTCACTCGAGTTGATATGGATGGAAATATTAAAAAATCAGGAGAACCGTACTGTACAGTGTGTAGTAGATTTGCACTTGATGTAGGAATTACTGAATTTTTACTTTGGCATGACAAGGGTATTTGTTCTTACCCTACCGATGAATACAACAAGTTATCTTATGCTTATAGAGATATTCCCCCGCCAATACTAGGTGCATGATATTATATTCTTAGCTTACCAGAATGACCTGCTAGGCTACATGAAGGAGGATGTGTCGTGAAAATTTTTATTGCTTATTTCGCAACAAGAGAAGATTGCGTTAGTGCACACGAAGACGCACAAGCGCTTGGTGGAAAAAGAATGGACTCAGAACGACTCTTTCTGGTCTTTACGGGCACAGAAGAAGAACTGGTTCAACAAATACAATGTTTTACTGACAATGGAGCTACCAATGTGCAGGAAATATTATAAGAAGCGGAGGGTGTTTCAATGAAGTGATTGAAACACCCTCTTTTCAACTAAAATAAAGTTATTACTAATCCATCCTTAAAATACAATGTATTTTTGAATTGTCCACAAAATGCTTGACAGATATTTGATAGTCTGCTATATTACCCAACAGCTCAAGTGAGCTCGTTTTTATTTTTAGCTCTTTCAATTAATCAGATGGTAGCGAGTAGCAGAGTGAGTATCTCCTAAAAGAGGTATCTACCCTGCTACTCGCTAAACCGACACAGTCGATTGCGATGCTGGCGCCACCAACCAACCCAAAACGGAGAAATACCCGATGAAGACGAACACCCGTACGATCGTTCTCGCCATGGCCATCTCGCTGGCTGTCGCAGGCACCGCTGCCAACGCTGCTGTCGCCGTCGATACGGTGAGTGGTGAGCAGATTGCGACGACCTTCAGCCAGAACACGGACATCAACCTCTTCGGCAAGCTCGACAGCAACGTCGCCATCGCGGTGAACGACGAAATCAAGGCGATCACCGATCTGGCGACATTCTTCGGCCCGTCCGCCAAGACGGTCCTCGTCCGCTACCAGGCCGAGTACAACACGCTGAAGGCAGTCGCGCTGAAGCACAAGGTCACGACGCCGGAACGCCTGGCCGAGACCGAGGTGGTCAGTGTGACCGACAAGGCTGCAATGCTCGGCATCGGCGACATCGACGCGTACGCTCTGAAGACCGGTCTGGTCACGTTCGACGACTACAAGACGAGCGGCCTCGCCTACGAGACCAAGCTCCTCCTGGCCGTGAACAACAACCTCGACCAGCGCCTGGCCTCCGGCGAGCTCAAGCAGGTCAACCGCTCCATCGTCGGCATCGTGCCGATCCCCACCAAGGGCATGTCCTGAAGCAACTGCGAGTGAAAGCTAGTAATAGCAAGTAGCTCGCAATTGATCGGCGGCCGGATAGATCATCCGGCCGCCGATCACCTACTGATTAAAGAATCCCACATACCACTCGAAAAGTTCGAGCAAAAAGCAACCCATAACACATGTTATGAGGTTTTTTTATTTCCATTTTTTAGATAAATTTTAAAACAAGTCTATGCTAGTATACCCATATGCGAATTTTGGCCATAGAGACAAGTTGCGATGAAACGGCGCTTAGCATCATTGAATCGACAGAGGATACTTCTCCTATTTCTTTTGCTGTGCTTGCAAATAACGTACTCTCGCAGATAGATATGCATAAAGAATACGGAGGTGTGTTTCCAGCTGTTGCCAAACGAGAACACGCTAAAGCACTTGTGCCACTCCTACGCACAACTCTCAATGATGCACAACTTCTAAACAATCTTCCAACCCCTACAGTAATGCCTGAATCTTTCACCGCATTATTTCCACAGGAACCGGAACTACTACAAGCACTCCCTGAGTGTCTCACCTGGCAAAAACCTGCCATAGACGCAATAGCGGTTACCAGTGGGCCTGGTCTTGAACCAGCACTCTGGGTAGGAATTAATTTTGCAAAAGCGCTTTCGACACTTTGGGACTTACCACTCTATCCTATAAACCATATGGAAGGACATATCTACTCGTCTGTACTAGAGAAAAAAGGTGAGGGGTATATGGTTCCAAATATTTCATTCCCCGCGCTCGCACTCCTTATTTCCGGAGGGCATACAGAACTCATACATATAGAGAAGTTTGGAGCATACACGAAAATTGGCGAGACGCGAGACGATGCGATCGGCGAAGCTTTCGACAAAGTAGCTCGGCTTCTAGGACTGGAATACCCGGGTGGACCAAAGATTTCTAAATTAGCAGCGGAGGCACGAGCGGAAAATCTTATCAATGACCGAGTACCAACACTTCCCCGTCCTATGATTCATTCTGGCGATCTTCATTTTTCTTTCTCTGGAATAAAAACCGCCGTGCTCTATCTAACACAAAAGCTTGGGGATCTAACAATTGAGGATAAGAAAGGGATTGCTCGAGAATTTGAAAATTCAGTTACCGAAGTACTCATCTCAAAATGCAAACGTGCTCTGCAAGAAACAAACGCGCAAACACTTATTATAGGAGGTGGTGTATCTGCAAATACATACATCCGAGAACATATTCAAACACTTTGTGATGAACTTGGTGTACATGCTTACATTCCAGAACGACACCTCTCTACCGACAATGCTCTTATGATTGGTATCACCGCGCTACTTAAAATTAAAAATGGTGTCCAAGCTTCTGCACCAGAGACGATCCGAGCAAATGGCGGACTCTCACTTGAGACGCACTAGAAGCCGAGCATCTGAACCTCCATTTCAAGCTGTATCCCTGTTTTACTCAAAACTTCCTTTTGGATCTTTTCAGCAAATAGTAAAACATCTTCTCCTCTTGCTGTACCATAATTCACAAGTACTAATGCTTGATTTTGATACGTGCCCACGTCCCCTTCTTTTAAACCTTTCATATTGGCTATTTTATCAATCAAAAATGCAGCTGACGTTTTTACATATCCAGGAGTATTTATTTCATATAGAGGAAGAAGTGGGAAATCTTTTTGCAGACGCTCAACGATTTCTACTGGAACCACCGGATTCTTGAAAAAAGAGCCTGCGGTGCCATAGAGGTTGAGATCTGGGAGTTTGTGTGTACGGATATCTATAATTGCATTACGCATAGATACGAGTGTCATTTCTCCCCCTTTTTCATTAAAATACTCATGCACATCTTTATATCCCGTCTTTAGTTTGCCATTTTTAGAAAGGAGAAGATTTACCCCTACGACGATATATTTTTTACCTTCCACTTTTTTAAAAATACTGTCGCGATATCCAAATTGACAGATATTTTTTAGTAACACTTCGAATGAATTTGTTTCGGTATTAAAAACTTCTATAGACTCTATATGATCTTGTATCTCAACACCGTACGCGCCAATGTTCTGAATTGGAGCGGCACCAACTGTTCCTGGAACAAGAGAAAGATTTTCAAGACCATATAGTTTGTGTTCTACAGATGCACGAACACATTCATCCCAAGAAACCCCAGCTTCAATAGACATTCGTACCGTATCAGCGTCCTTATCTATAAAAGAAATACCTTGTGTTGCAATCTTGAGCACAAGTCCATCAAATCCTTTTTCACTTACTAAAACATTTGAACCGCCGCCTAAAATATAGAAAGGTACTTTCTCTCCTTGAGCGTAAGCAATGGCTTCCCCTAATTCTTCTCTTGTTGTAATAACACAAAACAGGCGAGCAAACCCGCCTGTTTTAAAAGTCGTATAACTTTTAAGAGATACTCCGTGCTGTATTTCCATGCGAGGCTAGCGGGGTCTACTCCAAAAACAAATGTCCTAATGTGAGTGCAGCCGCTAGCCACGGATAGAAACAAACAAAACTCTTATACCACTGTAACAAGAAATGAGTTTTTTACAAGGAGTTATACAAAAAGTCCAGATACGCGAAATCCGCCTTGCGGCGGAGCTCACGCGGACATTCATTTGTTTTTGGTGAGTAGTTTTCACCACTCACACTAAAAAGTGTAGCAAAAAATAGCAATTTGTCAATCAGTTTTTGAGATAAAAGAGTAAAAAAAATAGGCGCCAGAGCAACTTGCTCGAGCGCACTATTGTCCACATTACCGACGCCTTAGTCGCGGCCGCTCGACAACTGTCGAGGGAACTTGACCCCATGGATCTTCGACTGGTTCTTGTTCCAACGAAAGCCCGGAAGAAGGTTCTTCTGAAACAGGTTTGGAAGCAGGTTCTGTGACCTG
>DALYEZ010000007.1:4709-35082 GCA_031972295.1 Minisyncoccota bacterium
ATATGTGCCATCCAAAATACTCTGTCGAATATTTGCAACAAGAGTAACCACGAAATGAAGGTTATGTATTGAAATAAGCGTGGCGGCAAGCATTTCATTTGAGCGAAGTAGGTGCGCAATATAGCTTCGAGTAAATGTTGATGTGTAATTTGCAAGCTCAGGCTCGATTGAAGACATGTCCTCTACATACTCTTTATTTTTTAAATTTATACGACCGTCAAACGTGTACGCTGCGCCATTGCGCGCAACACGGGTTGGTGACACGCAATCAAATGTATCAATACCGTTTTCTATACCGTAGAAAAAATCTATCGGTTCACCAATACCAAGTAAGTGTCGTGGCTTCCCTTCCGGCAGCTCTTCACACACCCATCGAACTGCAGTACCGATATCATCTTTGGTAAATGAGCCTCCGATTCCAAATCCATCAAAATCCATGGCACCAAGAGTGCGAGCCGACTCACGGCGCAAATCTTCAAATGACCCACCTTGCACCACACCAAAAAGTGCCTGCTGTAGACCTGTCGCATTTGAGACACCAAGCTTTATATGCTCATCAAGACTTCTCTTTGCCCATCTGTGAGTACGGTCAATTGCTTTCTTTTGATATTCATGGGGTGCAAGAGGTGACGTACATTCATCAAACGCAAAAAAAATATCCGCACCAAGCGCGTGTTGAATTTGCATACTGCGTTCTGGAGTAAAACGATGCCAGGAACCATCGATGACAGATTGAAAATCAACTCCTTCTTCATCAATCTTTACTTTTGTTTGTCGCTCAACTTTTTGCTCATCTTTTGATTCAGCAATTTTTGCTGCAAGAGATTCGTTTGTAGCAACTTTTGACACACCTTCACCATAGGCAGCGCCGAGTGAAAATACTTGGAATCCTCCAGAATCAGTAAATGTCGGACCGTCCCAATGCATCATCTTTGCAAAGCCTCCGTGCTTTGCGACAAGATCTTCACCTGGCTCTAAATAGAGATGGTACGTGTTTGCAAGTACCGCTTGTGAACCAAGATCTTTGACCTGCTCAACCGTGAGTGCTTTTACGGTTGCTTTTGTCCCCACGGGAATAAAAGCAGGTGTCTGTATATCACCATGTGGAGTATGAATAACTCCCGCTCGCCCGAGCGTGCCTTCTAATTTCTTTTCTATTTCAAATTTAAATTCCATTGTTTTACTGCATTTGCAACGACACTCACTACACCTTTATCAAACATATTCGGAAGAATCATATCAACCGTTGGATTTTCCACATAGGCTGCTAACTTTTGAGCCACAGATAAAAAAAGTGTGATATCAAACTGTCCAACATTCTCTTCAAGTGCGCCTTTAAAAAGTCCTGGGAAAACAAGAGAATTATTGAGCTGATTTGGATAATCACTTCTTCCGGTGGCTACAATAAACGCTCCGGCTTCCTTTGCAAGCTCAGGCATAATTTCTGGAGTGGGATTTGCAAGGGCGTAGATAATGGGACGCTCTGCCATGGTTCGTACCATTTCCTGTGTTAGTGCTCCCGCTACAGATAATCCAATAAAAATATGCGCAGCCTTTACTGCAAGTGCGAGAGTTCCAGCTTCGGGATTTGCTGTGCTTTTTTCAAGGAGCTCTTTTTTCTCTTTTGTTAGATCTGTACGGTCTTTATGAATAACCCCCTTACTATCACAAAACACGATGTTAGTAATGCCGTACGCAAGCAAAAGACGCGCTGTAGCCACTCCTGCCGCGCCAATACCATTTATAACCACTTTAGCTTCGGATGCATCCAATCCCCTCAATTTGAGGCTATTTATGAGCCCAGCCAAGGCAACTGTCGCGGCACCCCATTGATCATCATGCATCACAGGAATAGGAAGCTCAGCCCGAAGTCGTTCTTCGATTTCGAAGCACCGCGGCGCAGCGATGTCTTCTAGATTTATTCCACCAAACACTGGCGCCAACTGTTTGACTGCTTTAATAATCTCCTCTGTGTCTTGAGTGTCCAAACAAATAGGAAACGCATTCACCCCAGCGAATTCTTTAAAGATTGCCGCCTTACCTTCCATTACTGGGATCGCCGCATACGGACCAAGATTCCCAATACCTAAAATCGCTGAACCATCAGAAACGACAGCGACCGTATTTTGTTTCAATGTATATTCCCGAGCAAGAGCTTTATTCTTTCCTATTTCAATACTTACCTGAGCAACACCTGGACTGTATGCCTTGGAAAGCACCTCACGAGAATCAAGAGCAACTTTACTTTTGGTTTCTAATTTTCCTCGATGCTCTTTGTGAAAATCAAGTGCTTGTTCATAGATTGTTTTCATGAAAACTAAAATCGATTACGAATAAGAATGAAGAGCCAATATAAGAAAAGAAAAAGGAAAATATAAAATAAAAATTTGTATACAAAGAAAAGACTTAGGAGCAAAAGGATGATAAAGAAAACATAGCTGAGAATACTTTTGTTTGCTGTATCATTATCGATATCGTATTTGAAAGCATTTTTATAATGAATCAGCGTATTGCCAATTGATGTTCGCACGGAATCAATTCCTGCTAAAATGCCGCTCCCCGCACCCTCGACAGCATATTGCGTCTCGCTGGCAACTCCAGTACCCAACGACCACACTCCGTTACTTATTGCACGCTCAAGGGCGGTGTTAGTAACTAACAGAAATGCAATTATGATACTAAGGATGACAACTGTTTTATTCATAGTGTGTATTGTACCCGAACTTAGATAAAATCAAATTCTCGAAATACACGTTCGTAGAGTCCGATAATTCGTCGTGTTTCGCGTTCGGTGAGAGTAAACGCACTTCCCTCATGGGCAATCTGATTACGAACCTTATGTGCTTCCCATGCATCTTGTAAACTTTTAAATTTTTCTGGATCAGCAGACTTTAGCTGTTCACCAATCGATAAACCTTGATACCCTCTTCTGTCCAAAAGTTCAGCAAGCATAGTGTCTGCCTCTAAGATTGCTAATCGCCATTCTGGTTGATTTAAAGACTGCGTATGTGCAAGAACTGTCGCCCAGCGTGGATGTTTATATTTAGGTGGTTCAATAGTGTGCGGCGCTTTATATGCTTCATTAAATTTTTTCTTAGCAATTTTGAGTTCTTCTTTCCAACGAATGTAGCTGAAGAAAATCATACCCGCAAGAATGAGTGCGATGAGTGCAAAAAAGTAGGCGAAGAAATGAATAATCGAACCGAACACCGTATCATTGGTCGCAACACTTCCGCTACCAAATAATCTATCCCAAAATGAAGATCCACCATTTGTTGGATCAAGCGGATATTTATCAAGGGCGTCAATAATACCATCGCCGTCTGTATCGGGATTAAATGGATCTGTACCAAGACCACGTTCTTCTTCGTCAGTAAGTCCGTCACCATCACTATCAAGTCCACTTGCTCCTGTTCCAAAAAGAATATTTCCTACCCAAGTAAAAAAGATATATATCTTGTAGAAAAAATAATCAATGCTGAGGAAGCGAATGTTATCCATGATTTTCAAATATTTTACCTATCTCAAAAAGACTTGCGTCATTCCACTGTGCGGCCATCAATTGAATACCGAGCGGTAAATTATTTTTTGTTTTTCCTGATGGGATAGAGACTGCAGGAATTTGTGCAATATTTACAGGTACAGTGAAAATATCCGCAAGGTACATCGCCAGTGGGTCTTTTGTTTTCTCACCAAAAGTAAACGCAGGGATCGGAGATGTTGGAGTTGCAATAAATTCGACCTGCTCGAATGCTTTTGCAAAGTCTTTTATGATCGCAGCTCGGAGCGCGACTGCTTTTTTATAGAAAGCGTCGTAATACCCATGAGAGAGCACGTAACTCCCAAGCATAATGCGTCGCTGTACTTCTTTACCAAATCCGGAACCACGAGTATTTATGTACGTTTCGTCTGGTGTTGTTCCTGGAACCGAAAGTCCAAATCGTACACCATCAAATCGTGCGAGGTTTGTAGACGCTTCAGCCGGCATAATGATGTAGTACACAGCGAGTGCATAATGCGCGAGAGATAAATCAATCGGTACAATTTCATATCCCTTAGCTTCAAAAGCCTTAAGAGATGCTTTGAAATTCTCAAGCACTTCCGTATCTACCCCTTCGCGTTCAACAAATGAAAACGGTACTCCAATTTTTTTGTTTTTAATTCCCTTTGTAACTCTTTTTTCTTGTGGAACAGAAGTACCATCCTTACGATCATACTCTGCAAGGACTTTGTACACGAGCTCAGCGTCCTCTGTATTATGTGTAAATGGTCCAATTTGATCGAGTGAACTTCCCATTGCCATAAGACCAAACCGCGAAACAGCTCCGTAAGTAGGCATAAATCCAACAACGCCACACAAAGATGCTGGCTGGCGAATAGAACCACCTGTGTCTGAGCCGAGTGTAATAGTAGCTAAGTCTGCAGCAAGTGCCGCCGCAGAGCCACCAGATGAACCCCCGGGTACACGCGAAAGATCGTGAGGATTTTTAGTTGCCCCATAGGCAGAGTTTTCTGTAGAACTTCCCATAGCAAACTCGTCCATGTTCAAGCGCCCTAAAAAGATAGCGCCCGCTTTTTGTAGATTTTGTACAACAGTCGATGAATACGTAGCAACATACGGCTCTAAAATTTTAGATCCAGCGCTCGCATGAAAACCGGCACGTAAAATATTATCCTTGAGTCCAATACATACGCCAGCAAGTGGTAAGACTTCACCTGCCTCAATACGATTATCAACAACACATGCCTGTTCTAGGACATCAGAATAAATCTCTAAATACGCGTTAATATTTTTATTTTTTTCTTCAATTCGATGTAAATAATCCTGTGCAATTTCCACAGCTTTTTTTTCTTTCGAAGAAACAAGTTTTACTATTTGGTAAGCGGTGTACATACAGATTATAAAATTTGTTTTACCTTTACATATCCCCCTTCAGTGTGCGGTGTCTCACGCAAAAAAGCATCTTTGAAATGAGCTTCTTCCACAACATCATCCCTAAATACATTAGAAACAGTCGATATATCGTGAACTTCTGAAACATCCACTGATTGAATCTCTGAAACATAAGAAAGAATAGACGAAAAGTCTTCAGCATATTTCTTGGCCTCAACATCCGAAACATGAATCCGGGAAAGGGCTGCAAGGTTTTTAATGTCAGTTTCTTCTAACTTCATATCTACAGAATATCATGATTTCTTACTGTTTATAAGCTGCAAAAAATCATTCTCAGAAAGTACCCGGACACCTTTTTTTTGTGCTTCGTCAAGCTTACTTCCTGGATTTTCTCCCGCAACAACAAAGCTTGTTTTTGAAGATACTGTGTTTGTTACCGTCCCGCCACGCTTTCGTATTTCTTCACCCGCTTTTTCACGAGAATACGCCTCCAGAGTTCCTGTCAAAACAAATGTTTTATCTTGTAAAGAACTACTCACCTTTTCAACGACAAATGGTTCGATGGTCAGGTAATGTAAAAGATCTTGATACATCTTTTTGTTTTTTGAATCCGCAAACCAAGATACAAAAGATTTTGCAACAGCGCCACCCACACCGTATAAGGCTTCGATTTCCATTTCAGTAACGTCAAAAACTTTTTCTGGTTTTTGAATATGCGTAGCAAGTAAACGAGCGTTTTCTTCGCCTACATGCCGAATACCTAACGAAAATAAAAATTTATCAAATGGTTGTTTTCGCGCACCTGTAATCGCTTCAATAAGATTCTCGGCTGACTTTTCACCAAAACTAGGTAACCCCTCTATGTCTTCTTTTTTAAGTCGAAATATATCAGCATATGTATGCACAAGTCCAAGATCAATAAACGTCTCCAAAATCTTTTCACCCAAACCATCTATATTTAAAGCTTTACGACTTACAAAATGAATAATATTTTCTCGATGCTTAGCAGGACAGCTCTTATTCTTGCAGTACACCGCAACCGAATCATCTCCAGATACTGATTGCTCATTTTTTAACACAGAACCACACGCAGGACAAACCGTCGGCATGACAAAACGTTTTGCATTTTTAGGACGCAAGCTCGTCACCACATCAAAAATTTCTGGGATCACATCTCCAGCCTTACGAAGCATCACTGTATCTCCAATACGCACATCAAGACGTTCTATTTCTTCTCTATTGTGCAGTGTTGCCCGCTTAACCAAGGAACCCGCAACACGTGTTCCTTCAAGCTCCGCCACAGGAGTAATAGCACCTGTACGACCAACCTGAAGCGTAATTCCTTTTAGTTTTGTAGTTACTTCTTCTGCTGGAAACTTGTAGGCAATTCCAAAACGAGGAGCTTTAGCAGTGTATCCAAGGCGCTCACACAGAGATTGTTCATTAACCTTAACAACAAGACCATCGATACCATACCGCTCATTATGTCTGCGTGTTATCCAGGAATGATAAAACTTGTCTACCTCTTCAAGATTCATGCAGTGTTTTGAATCTGCATTGACTTCAAATCCGAGTTTTTTTAACAAATCCAACTCCTCCCATTGAGAATTAAAAATATTTTTACCTTTTATACCTTCAATGTCATAGGCAAAAATATGAATATTTCTTTTTGCAACAATATTTGCATCAAGTTGTCGAAGTGTGCCCGCAGCAAGGTTTCGAGTATTCGCATACAAAGGCAATCCCTCACGAACTCGATCTTTATTGATTTTTTCAAGATCATGTTTGTCTATCCACGCCTCTCCAATGACCGTCATTGAAACTGGTTCTGAAAGGAACAGGGGGATCGATTTTACAGTCTTTATATTCTCAGTAATATCTTCACCCGTTTCTCCATCACCACGTGTTGCCGCACGAACAAGAACACCTTCTTCATAAGTGAGAATAATTTTTAAACCGTCTATCTTGAGCTCTGCGACGTACGTTGGGCGCTCTTTAATATTTTCTTTGTCTAAAATATTAGTGAGCTTTTTCTGCCACGCAAGAAGTTCTTCAAAAGAAAAAACGTTATCATACGACCATTGCGGAATTTCATGCTTTACCTTTTTAAACTCAGTTAGCGGTTCACCACCCACACGATGCGTTGGACTCATGGGATGATCGAATTTTGGAAACTCCTTTTCTAAAGTATCAAGTTCACGAATAAGTGAATCATATATTTCATCAGAAATTTCTGGCGTATCAAGAGTATGATACAGATATCGATGATGCTCAAGCGTCAAGCGAAGCTCTTGTATACGCCCTTTAGCAACGCTTTCTTTCATAACTAGTATTTTACCTCAATTGCTCGCTCAACACGCTTTGCATTCTCACTGTCACAATCATTGTATCCCCGTGATTCTATAATGGTATCAAAGCCACTTTTAGGATTCCCAGTAATGGCCGCTGAATTATATCTTTTTGAGACCCGTACACGAGCACACACTTTTCGATCGCTTGTTGTATCAAAAGCGAAGTTTGAAAGAGTCACAAATCCAGGAACCTCATCAATATCAGAAGTATCTTCGACAGAAATATCATACATTATGCCAGTACCACAAACAAAGGACTCCTCACTCGCTAATTCCGTAGCAACTTGGCCTGAGTCAGGGTAGCCAGCTGAGACAATGTCCGGATTATCTATTGAGAGTCCAAACATACCTGTGTAGTTATATGGAAATTGTTGATCTGGAAAACTACTTGGGTCACGTGAGGTATGTGTATCCCAATATAAAGCACACTCAGCGCCCGCATCAGCTGCATAGAATGCAATTTGGGAGTCTTTTGCCGAAGAAGTGAGAACAATCTGCTTCAAAAGAATATTAAAAATACCGAATGCAAGCGCAAGAACAATACTCGACAAAAGAAGTGAGAACGCAAGAACAAAACCTTTTTTATATGCTGTTATAATTGCCATGGTGTTAAATAATCAGTTACCGTAAAGCTTCGCTCGTCGATTCCGTTTGTGTTCCATAATACCGTAACCTCCACTTGAACACGTTCGAAAGAAGGTTTACCAACCCGTGTTGTTTTTACTGTTCTTAAAAACCACTTGTTCGATCCATCTACTGGTGCATAGGAATATTTTCCATCTTTTTGTTTATACAGAAGATCACATTTTCCTCGACATTCATCAACTGAGCCGCCGCTTAAAACATCAAACTGACATCCTTCATCAGACATACAATTATCAATATTTGATTTGAAGTCAACCCACGCGCCACTCGGAGAAGGGTTCAGACTTGCGTTGTCACGAGTAAGGCGCACGAATTCAACAGCTTCCTGAGCAAGATAGGATGCAGTAGACTGATCTCGCACAAAATTTGAATACGCGTACGCCTTTGAGCCAATAGTGAGTGGTACCACAACTGCAGTAATAAGAATAAAGATAGCCACTAATACTTCAATAAGTGTGAATCCTTTATTTTTTTGTTGCGTCATTTTATTTATCATAGAGTCTTTGGGTTGCAAGTGACTGAAAAGAAAAATCAAAATTATGCTCATTGTTTAGAAGAAGCGTTGTTCCTTTTACAAAAATCTTCACATGTGCCTGAACACCATCTCCAATAGAACCACCATTGACTTCAAAAGTAAGATTTTCAATGGCAATATCAGGAGAGGTAATAGCAACTTGCGGACCACCGTTTACTGTTCGTGCCATCTGAAACGGAGATTCTTTTTGTCCTAACACAGAAGGCCCTTCTACGAGCTCGTACGTTACAATATTTCCACTCTGATCTCTAAATGAAATATTGTTTCCATCGCAACCTGGTCCAACCTGACAATAGTCATATCCTAGACGAATATTTCGCATCATGGTTTCCATGGCAAGGTTTGCATTATCCATGGCATTTCGGACACTTTGAACTTTTTTATTAACATCAACCATTTTTAGAAATGCACCGAGTGTTGTAGTAACCACAATCATAAAAATAGCGATTGCTACAAGCATCTCCACAAGAGTAAATCCTTTCTGAATTGTGGGCGAGAAAACTTTCATGTGTTACCTATAGTATACCCTACCGCACTGAAATCTGCCCTGTGGTAAAGACTTCAACATTTCTTAGATACGAACCAGACCTATTTGAGACCTCAATTGAAATACTCGACGCTGAAGGATCTAGTGTGTCTCGTACACTAAAAGATGCGTCTGGATTTGGACGAACAAAAACAGCTGTAAGTGAATCTACCTCATTTTGTATTTTGGCACTCACACAACTAGGAATACACAACTTAGTAAGTCTTTCGCCACCGCCAAGCTTGAATGTTTCTAAAACAAAATCGAACTTTTCGTTAAAAATAAAATCCTTATCTGCATCGGAAAAAATAATCAAATCCGTATCACTTACAGTACGGTCAATGTGTACACCGTAACCAATGCTAAAGTTAGCCTCTCCCTCTTCGCGAACCGAAATCCCGTATATTTGGGCTTCACGATATACCGTTGCAATTTGAGCCGCGAGGTTATCAAGTGCACTTCGGCTTCGAAACTCAGGGTAATTAGCAAGAATAATTGCTGACATGATAGTAAAAATCCCTACGGAAATAATCATTTCAACCAGTGTAAAGCCTTTGTCTTTATGTTTAAAATAGGTCATAGAAAAGTGATACTCCTAGTATATCGCTTTGTATGAACAAAAAGAATAGCGTTGCAAGAATGATAAATGGGCCGAAAGGTATTTCCGACCCAAAACTAAATCGACGCGGTAAAAGATACGTGAGAATAATGGCAACGAGAGCACCAATCCAAAAAGAAAAAAGGAATGCGTGTATACCCATTACAAAACCAAGTAGAAATCCGACCCCAAGAAAAAGGGTTCCATCTGCAAAACCAATCCACTTCCCCTTTGACACAAGCCACAAGATAAAAATAGGTGTTGCTAAAATGATGCCTGAGAAAATATCAAGCAAAGTTCTCTCATTTCCGGCAAACAACAAAAGTGTATACACAAAGGAAATACCCACAAAAGAATACAGAATGGAACTTGGAAGTATTTTATGTTTTAAGTCATAAACGAAAAGCACAACCAAAAGCGAACTTACAACTGCATAAAAGCAAAAAGTGATCAGAGTTTCTAACGAAATCTGAAAGACATCAAAAGTTGTGATGTATGCAGAAAGAACAAAAAGGATCCCTGTAAAAAACTCGACAAGTGGGTACTGTAACGAAAGGCGTGCCTGACATGTTTTACAGCGTCCTTTTTGTAATAAAAAACTAACAATTGGAATAAGTTCGTACCAAGTAAGAGTTTTGTTGCAAGAAAAACACCGAGAGCGCCCTTTGTGTATAGAAAATCCAGTGCCGAGACGGTATATTACTACGTTCAAAAAACTACCGATGATTGTACCTAAAATAAAAATAAGTCCGAGATTGAAAAATTCCATATCTACATTATAAAACAAAAAACCACCTCGTGGGTGGTTTTTTGAGCTATCCGTATATATAAACTATGCGGCAGCAGGACAAACTGTTGTAGCAGCTCCAGGAGTAGTAACTCTATGTGATGTACCAGTAGAGTCAACACACCACGCCTTAGTAGCATCAGAATTCAATGCTCTGAAGAACGCCCACGCTGTACCTGTTGAAGAACAGTTAGTTCCAGAAGAAGCACCAAGTGCAACCATACCTGGATCTGCACAAACCCCAGTATATGTAGCGCCTGCACCGTAGAAAATTTCAGCCTGTACACGAGAGTTTGAAACTTCGCTTTGAATTTTAGCGTCGTTAGCACGTGTTCGAGCTGTACCTAGAGATGCAAGTACCACCGTCGCGAGAATACCGATGATCGCGATTACCACCAAGAGTTCTATCAAGGTAAAACCTTTTTTAATATTAGACATAATGAATGAAAACGTTTTGATTTATCGGCTACGTTAGCCTGTATATAGTATAGCACTCACAAAATTTGTGCCTAGGGCTAAATACTCCCTGCAATATTGTAAATGGGGATAAGAACAGAGGTGAGCAAAAGTCCTACACCCACTCCAAGTGCCACAATCATGACTGGCTCAATAAGACCCACAAGTGTATCTACCGCACTATCAACCTCTCGTTTGTAGAAATGAGCGAGGTTCTTAAGAATATATCCAAGCTCTCCTGTTTCCTCACCGATTTTTGTCATCTGAATCATCAAGTTTGGCATTTCTTTATGCTTTGCAAATGCCTCAGAAATAAGAGCTCCACCTTTTACTGATTCAGTTGCGCTTGTTAGCACTTGCTCATACACCTTGTTCTCCACTACCGCACTCGTGATTTCAAGTGCCCGCACAATAGGAATCCCTGAGGAAAGCATAGTGTCAAGATTGTCTGCAATGCGAGAAAGGTACAGTTTTTCATAAATAGTTTTGATATATGGAATTTGAAGCTTGAGCGTATCCCAAATGTTTTTATCTGGATTGCGACCATTTTGCCAATACAGATACGCAAATGCCAGTGCAATAAATATAAGCACAAATACACCGTAATTAACTAAGAAGTCACTAATTGCAATAACAATCTTTGTATAAATTGGAATTTCACCTCCAGACTCTTGGATGATAACTGAAAGTTTTGGAATCACAAGAGTAAGCATCAAAATCATTACAATAAAGAATGTCCCAATAACAAACGAAGGATAGATGAGTGCGTTCTTTGTTTTTGAAGCGAGTTCGTATGAACGATCGAGATAGTCTGCTAGATAGTTAAAGGTCTGATTAAGTTTTCCAGACTCTTCACCTGCTTTGACCATATTTACATAAAACGGGGTGAATACTTTTGGATGTTTTGCAAGTGAATTTGAAATAGAAGAACCACCCTGAAGATCGTCTGAAACTTCCGTGAGTACTTTCTGTAAACTCACATTTTCTGTTTCGGCGGAAAGTAGGCGGAAGACTTTAAGGGCTGAGACACCCGCTTCAAAAAGAGTTGCTATCTGACGCGAAAGAATAACCACGTCTTTTTGTTTAACTCGGTCAAAGAATTCAATATTTGAAAAAATACCTTTATTTGTGCCCTGCTCTTTAATATCAAGAATAATAAATCCTCGTCGCTGCAGTGAAGAAATAGCCACCTCTTTGTTAAGTGCATCGATAGTACCCTTCGTTTGTGACCCTGTATCGTTTATTACTTTATAATCAAAAATCATAAATACTATTGCAAAAGACGCTCGAGAGCATGTGGATCTGTTGAGTAACTAAAAGCAGACTCCACAGTGATTTCACCTCGACGCACAAGGTCTACAAGCGAACGATTAAGATCAATCATTCCCTGTTCGGTACCGGTTTCAATGACGAGGTTTATTTCATTAGTGCGACGCTCGCGAATTAAATTTGCGACTGCATTATTATTAATGAGGAGTTCGTAGGCAGGAATAAGGCCGCCTGAAATACGTGGAATAAGACGTTGTGAAAAGATTCCAAGAAGTGACCCGGCAAGCTGTGTGCGGATTTGATCTTGCTGATCCCCTGGAAAAGCATCAATGATACGATCAACTGTTTGAGACGCAGAATTGGTATGGAGTGTTGAGAACACTAAATGTCCCGTTTCGGCAGCAGTCACGGCGGTTGCTATTGTCTCAGCATTTCGCATTTCACCGATCAAAATAACGTCAACGTCTTCACGGAAAACAGACTTAAGCGCTGACTGAAAATCTTTTGTGTCCAGCCCAACCTCACGCTGATCGATAATTGATTTATCTTTCACATACACGTACTCGATCGGATCTTCAACAGTTACAATATGCTCACGACGATTTTGATTGATAAGACTAATTAAAGCGGCAAGGGTTGTTGACTTTCCATGACCAACAGGTCCAACTACCAAGAAAAAACCTTGGCGCTTTTCTGCAAATGTTGCAAGAATTGGCGGCAGATTCAGTTCGGTGAGTGTTTTTATTTTTGGTACCAATCGCATTACAATACTCACAACACCTTTCTGAAAAAAAGCATTCCCGCGCAAACGAGTATCTTGATATTCGTACGAAAAATCAATTTCTTGTGTATCTAAAAATCTTTTTAGTTTCTGATCGTCTAAAAGTTCTCGAATAAATCCAACAGTATCGTCTGCAGTGAGCTCTGGTTTACGGGTAAGTGGGATGAGGTCTCCGGAAATGCGGACAATGGGGTGACTTCCGACTGAGAAATGGATATCTGAGCCACCTTCTTTAATAACGGTGGAAATAAGATCAACGAGTTCTAGTTTGTAGTCGAGTGCCATAAGAATAGTATATCGTATTTTTACAGATTATATGCCTCACGAAGTGGTACGAGGCCATCCATACTTTTAAGTAGCGCATCTTCTTTCATGGTAAGCATACCTTGCGTTCGAGCAACTTTTTCAATATCAGGTTCTTGAGCGCCATTTAAGATAACGTGCTCGATTTCTTTAGTAATGGGTAGAATTTCAAGCACTGCCACACGTCCTGTAGTACCTGATGGCACATCCTCATTTCCTTCGGCTTCAAAAAATGGTCGAGTAAGATTGAGTTTCTTTCTAAATTCATCAGGCAATGATTCGAACTCTTTTTGAATCATTGAGTGCATACTCTCCTCGTGTGGAACTTCTTTTTTACACTTTGGATTTATTTTGGGCACAAGACGCTGTGCCATAGTCAAAATAAGTGTTGGAGCAATCAAATATGGGTCGACACCCATGTCGATAAGACGTGGAATAACGCCTATGGCGCTATTGGTGTGGATTGTAGAAAGCACAAGGTGTCCCGTGAGCGCAGCTTGAATAGCCAGCTGTGCTGTTTCTTTGTCGCGGATTTCACCAACCATAATCACGTCTGGGTCCTGACGCAAGATAGAGCGTAGTCCTGTGGCAAATGTATAGCCAATTTCTGGCATAATTTGTGACTGATTCAAACCTGGGATGTTGTACTCTACTGGATCTTCGAGAGAAACAACATTTTGCTTGTCACGATCAATTTCATTTAACATCGAATACAGCGTTGTTGTTTTTCCACTTCCTGTCGGCCCACTAATTAAAATAAGTCCGTATGGCCGACGAATACTGTCACGAATAATTTGCAACGCCTCAGTTGTGAATCCAACATCTTCAAGAGGCTTCACTCCGCGATACGAGTCGAGAATACGAATCACCACTTTCTCGCCGTAATATGCTGGAAGTGATGAAACACGGAAGTCTATTTTATGCCCATTAAACATCGAAGAAAAACGTCCGTCTTGGGGTTTACGTTTTTCATCAAGCTTCAGGCTTGCCATAATTTTTATACGAGCAACCACAGCACTGTGAACCGTAGGTGGAAGTGTGATATTGGTCTCAAGTACACCGTCAATACGAAAACGAACTTTTACTTTATCCCCTACGTGTTCTATGTGAATATCTGACGCATTTTGCTCAAGCGCGTGGCGCAAAATAACAGAAACGATCTTTGTTACTGGAGCATCCTCAACAATAGCATTTGCATCGCCGCCTTTTGCGACAGCTTTGTATGCTTCAGTTAAATCCTTATCATTTGAATATTTATCATCCCCGGCATCATCTAAATTTTCAACTCCAAATTCTTGAAGTGCCTTGTCAACTTCACCACTGAGTCCACGATACATTTCAAGTGCCTTATCGAAATCAGATTGAGCCACTAAAACTATAGTGTATGGCAAACCTATTTTTGCCGAAATAAACTGCAACGCGTCTTTTGCAGATAAAAATTCAGGATCAACCATTCCCACCTCAAGAATACCGTCATTAACAGCAAGTGGAATAAATTTGTACTGTGCGGCGGACTCTTGGGCAATATATTTTAATACCTGCGGGTCAATGGTCTTCTGGTCTATTTTTCTGACAGGAATACCGTAAAGATTACTCCGCGCTTTCAAAAGCTGATCTTCTGTTACGCCATATTTTTCTACATACGAATCAATAGGCACCTCATCTTCCACGAGACGATGCTCAGTAAGTGCCTGATTTGCAGCCACTTCTGTGAGATATCCCAGTCGTACTAGTTCGTCGACTAAAAGCATACCGATTAACGAGAACTAGGTGTCCCTTGTAAAATTACCGATGCTGACATGCCATCTAATGCCTGAAATGGATTTTGCTTTCCAAGCGGGGCACCTGCTTTTGTTTGATCGAGTTTTATGAGGGCCGCTTGAGTGTGGTCGATGAGACTTGGATACTGTTCTCTTGAAAACACACCCTTATCAAGTCGTATACTATTGAGCTCAGCGAGAAGTTTTTGAAACTGTTCAACATTTACCTGATCTGAAGGTCGTGTGCTACCAGCGGGGAGAGTTGTTCCGCCAGGGGTTGTACGAGTAAGTGATGCTGTTTCTGGATCACGAATAAGAAATATATAGACAAAAGCACCAAGAGCCACAAGTGCGAGAATGATAAGAATTGGTTTGAGTGTATTTTTCATATTATTTCATCCAATAGGTCTGTGCCTTAACAGTGTACTGATAGACATCAACTTTATCGTTGGCAGTGAGCGCCACAGAAGTAACATCAGTAACGCGCAGTCCTTGCTCAACAAGATCAAGGAATGTGCTGAAATTTTGGTATCGCCCAGCAACATCAAAGGTTACGGTAAAGGTATCGTATGTTTTCTTTGGCGTCGCACTTGGAAGAGTGGTGCCCGTGAGTTCTTTTTTAGCGTCATCAAATTTAATGTTTTTAAGTGACATTCCTTGGTCGCGCGCAATAGTATCAAGCTCCATGATAAAAAGTACTGGATTGATTTCTTTTGGAAGCAAGCGTTCAAGACGGTTTAAGTCTTCTTGGGAAATTTCATTTCGTAAAGCAAACAACTCTGTTTGCTTTCTTTTCAAGACATCAAGGTCAGATCGTGCTTGCAAAAGATTTGCCTTTTTTTCTTGCAAAGCAACTATTCCCTGTGAAGCATCTTCGTAAGTTGGCTTAATATATACAAAAATAATTGCAATCGAAGCGGCGAGGAGAACTGCGTTAAAAATAAGTCGCATCATAAATTAATTTATAGGAAATGGATCATTTACAACTTCACCCTCATCTGAAGTCGACGCACCTGAGGTTCCACTTGAGAGCGACTGCGAGTAGTCAACCTGCTGTGGTATTGCTCCAAATGAAACCGCTTGCTTATTTATTATCGCGCTCATATCAAAAAGCACGTTTCCTGCCTGATCTAAAGTAAGATTTGAAAATTCATATTCAAGCACCGCATCGTTGAGCTTTGAAAAAATATCAGATTGTAATGCCACAGATGCGTAATCCTTTGCTTGGCCACTTACAGTGACCTTTAGCTTACTCTTGTCAGTGAGAAGCGGGTCGACAGTGAACTTACCGAAGCGAACGGTCTTGATAGTATTATCATTCAGGAGTTTGAATATTTTTGATGTGTAGAGACGAGAGTCCAGGAGTTGAGCTGAAGCAGTAAGGCGCTGATCAAGACGTGTGAGGTCTACAATACCTTGTTCGTTAAAAGATTCTTTTTCTTTTACCAATTGTGCCTCAACTTCCGCAACCTGACTTTGTAATGTTTGTTTCCAAAAAAATATACCGCCTGATGCCAAAAGAATAAGAAAGAAAACAAGTGTAGAAAGTACGGTAAAAATATTTACCGTATCAGCACGTTCAATGCGAGTTTGAGTATCTAAGGTACGCTTTGGAATAAATGACGTTTGAGCATCCATAACTTACTCTATAGTATACCCTTGCTTATTTTTTTTGGCTATAGCAAAAGTGTGTACAAAAGAAATTCTATTTACCCTCTGCAAACACACTCTCGGTAAAAACAGCAGCAACCAACTTAAAGAGTGCGGCCGCACGGCCTGAGAGATTAAGAGTAGGGGCAGGACAAGTACCAGCCTGTGTTGATTCACTGTCGTGGGTTGGAACGTATGAACTAGTATTGTTTGCATTACAGTCCGAATGACATTGTGGATCGAGAGTATCAGCACCTTCCGCACCGTCGTTATTGAGTGAGTCAGAGCAGGCAATGTTATCTTGAACTTGAACTACCAGAGACATAACCTCAGAATCACCAAGAAGACTATAAAAAGTAGAAGAATAGACTTCAACCTCAGCTGTAAAATTACCAGTTGCTGGTGGAGTGAAGATCCCTTCTGCAGTCGCTCCTGTTTGTGACCCATACCTTTTAAAGATAGCGAAAAGACTTGGGTATGTATCTAATTGTCCAAAAACAGAGTCAAAATCAACAGGCCTGTTTGCACAAAGCCCTGGTCCAGCTTCTGTTGAAACAGTGAAAGAATCACCTCTATTAACCTCAGCGGGTGCAATTACTGTAAAATAACTTGTGCAATACAATTCATTTGGATTGTATTCAGTTGCTCTGTAAATTTCTGATGTAAGTACATAGGTAACTGCAGACGTATTGGAAATTACACACAAGACAAAAAACCCTGCAATGAAAAATTTGTTTAAAAAGAATGACATGTAGTATTATTTTAACTTAATTCCTCAAGTTTGCGAAGTGCAAGCCCTATAGCTACAGCAAATTCTGGACCCGCTTGCGAAAGAATGTCGTGCAAAAATACCGGCGCTTCAACAACAGAAAATGGATGTCCCGTGATTACCTCCATTTCGAGTTTTTCTTGCGCATCAGTAAGCACACCTTTAAGCAATGCTCCCCCACCTGTGAGAATCGCCTTCTTGATAATTTTGTTTTCTTGCCGTTCGTATGCAAGTGCAACTTGGGCAGCCTGGCTAAAAATAAATTCAGAAGTGAGTTCAACTAATTCACGAATTGCGTCGTCGTCTTTTTTACCAAGCGTTCCGTAGCGACGCTTCATGTCTTCGGCTTGTTTTATAGAAACACCAAGTGACCGCGAGATGGCAAGCGTGATATCTTGAGAACCACGGTTGATGTGATGCGAGCGCTTAAGTACTCCGCGTTCTACTAAAGAAACTTTTGTTGCACCGGCCCCAATATCTATCACAAGAGTTGGTGACATTTCGCGACGAAGTACAGAACGCACCGTACTAAAAAGCTCTATCTCATAAAATGTGGGTGTGATACCCGCTGTCTGACTAATAACTTTGTATTTTTCGACAGTTTCATTATGAATAGCAGCAATAAGGACTTCTACTTTTGGCACACGTGTTGCTTCATCTTCAGTCTCACTTTCAACTGCTTGATTTGGAATAACCCACCAGTCTAAATTTACTTCTCCGATTGGCACGGGAATATATTTACGCGCTTCAATAGGAACCATTGTGGCTAATTCTTTTTCACTCACCCGGGGAAGCGTAACAGTACGCACCAAACTTGCCGAAAGCGGAATGGCGATAGCGCAGTCTTTTGTGGTCACTTTTGCTTCACGGATAATGTCCGCGAGTGCTTGTGCAACTTTTACCTGGTCTAAATTGGTTGCTTGCCCCACTTCCAAACCAGCATAAGGACCGAGCGCAAGTGCCCCGTATGTTTCAAGAATTGCTTTGCCGTCTTTTTTACGCAACTGCACAACCTTGATAGCAGAACTACCGATATCAATACCAAGCACACTTGATCCATGACCGCCTTGAGATGAACCTGGTATAATTTTCTTAAGGAATTCGAACATGCTTTTTTCTAGTATATCACGCTATATAATACCGCTACCCATACATTAATCTATGGAATCATTCTTCTCGAGAATTATTTCCCTTCTTTTTCCAGAAACATGTGTTGTGTGCGGCAAGGGAAATGTTTCTGTGTGCGAAAAATGCCTGCAAAACTTTCCTTTAGCCCCATACCAAGAAGACCTTTGGGTACATAGCTTATTTTCCTATCAAGACCACGGTGTCAGAAATGCAATTCACGCACTCAAATTTAAACATATGCGCTCGGTGGCAGATTGCTTTGCGCCACTTATGCACGAAGCTATTCAAGAAATACAAGCAACAAATATTGCACTTCACGAACAAATGAAAATTGTCCTTCTTCCTGTTCCAAAAATGAAAGCTCATGTTCGAGTACGAGGATTTGATGCAATGGAATATTTGTGCAACAAAATACACGAGCAAGACCCTCTACGCTACAAAGTATGTGGTAATGCAGTCGTTCGACTTAATACTAAGGCACAAACAGGACTCACTCGAAAAGAACGTCTTGTAAACATGCACAACGCTTTTCAAGTAATTCTCCCTGCCATGCTCGCCAACCAAACTATATATATTATCGATGATGTAACCACAACAGGAAGTACATTGCGAGAACTAGAAAAAGCGTGCCTCCAGGCCGGTGCAAAAAAGGTACGCGCGGTCACTATTGCACATTAAATAAAGTAGTGTTTATACTCGTGTTATAACTTCCTCTTTTGTTTTTCTTACTTTTGCCATTGATGCAAAAGAATCATCCTCTGCATGATACCCTACCGCACACAAAACAACCGGAGAAAATCCTTCCATATATTCACCAAGAATTCTTTTATAGGCTCGCTGATCAAATCCTTCCATAGGGGCTGCATCTATTTTCTGGTGCGCACAAACAGAAATAAGATTGCCGAGTGCGATATAGACTTGCTTTGTTTGCCATTGTCGAAAAATTTTAGTGCCAAAAATTAGTTCAGGAATACCGAGAGTCCACATATTCAAATTTCGTGCCCATACCACGCCATAGAGTGTTTTTTTAAGTCCTGCAAGAACGCTTTCAGACACGTTTCTTATTTTCATAGTTCTATCTAAAAAAGCTCGTGCGTCGCGGTTGCCAACATGGTCTTGTGCGCACAAGACAACAAGCGCAGATGCCGTAGTCACCTGTTTATTGCCCATAGAGTACGGAGCGAGTTTTTCACGAATGGCTTCGTCAGTCACCACAACAAATTTCCACGGTTCAAACCCAAAAGAAGACGGGGTTAGGCGCAAAGATTCTTCAATAAGGGTTAATTGTTCTTCAGAAAGTTTCTTATTCACATCGAACTTTTTTACCGCATAACGAGTATTTAAAGCATTAATGGTATCCTGTGGCATTATCATACAGAGCTCATTATACCTTAAGTCCAAATCTGTTTGCTTCAGGAAGACGTGTCTTGGCAGTAAGTCGTAATTGATAGAAGCCAAAAATAACCGTTCCAAAAATCATCCAGACCTTTGCCTCTACCCACATGTCAGGCGATGCAAAGATACGTATCGTTTCATTTGTAAAAGCAAGAATGATATAAAAAATTCCCCAACGGAAGGTAAACTCCTTCCAACCATCTCTTGTAATTGCAAATACATTTCCAAAGAAAAACTCTAGTCCTGTTTTTTGATATCGAAGACTCGCTAAAAATGTAGCCCCGAGAATAATATCAAGTGCAGTATCGCGAAAAATAAATACGTCAGGAATATTTACAAAAAGTGAAACGCCACCAAAAAGAAGTACTGAGGCAGTATTGAAGAGAGCAAAATATGGGGGATGTTTTTCAAAAGAAAATAATATGCCAAATGAAAAAATAGTCGCAATGATCATTGCGTATGTAGCGGTGGCAAATCCATACATTTCGTATGTCGCTAAAAAAGCCACAACGGGACCAAACTCACATAAAAGATTGATCCATAACTTTCGTGAAAAGAACGCTTGCATTGATCTCAGTATACCGCATCCGACTTATATGTACCCAAAACAAAAACACCCGACCAAAGGTCGAGTGTTTTTGTTTGAGAAAAGACTAGAATCGGCGAGGGCCACCAAATCCACCTGTTCGTCGTGGAGCTCCAGCTCCCATAGCTCCCTCTTCTCGAGGTCGAGCTTCGTTTACGATGATGTTTCGTCCATCGAGTTCTGATTCATGGAGTTTTGAAATGGCTGCATCTGCTTCCGCATCGTTTGTCATTTCAACAAATCCAAATCCTCGTGATCGTCCTGTCATTTTGTCCATCATAACGATAGCAGATGACACTTCACCAAAAGGCTTGAATGCTGCTGCAAGACTTTCGTTTGTAGTAGACCATGCAAGATTACCAATATAAATTTTTTTCATAGAATGTTGTTTGTTGTAAGCTCTTCTTCTCTCCTACGTTCTCTAGCTTACAAGCTCTTGAACCCAAAGAAACCGACACTTACTTGAGTGCAATAATAACACAGATTAGTAAAGAACGCTATGGTTATCCACAGGCTCCTTATTTTATGAGGTTTATGCGCTGATAAAGGTAAACGCTTTACCTATCTTTCCACCACGGCCCGTTCGTCCAATACGGTGCACATAGTCGTCATGTGTTTGAGGAACGGTGTAGTTGATAACATGACTCACGTCTTTCACGTCGATACCACGAGCAGCTACGTCAGTTGCAATAAGAATACTTACCTCTCCTTCTTTAAATGAGCGGAGTGTTCGTTCTCGTTCACGCTGTCGCTTGTCACCGTGCAAATACGCAACCTGCAATCCTTTCGCCCGGAGATCCTCATAAAGCGCTTCTACTTCTTTTTTTGTTTCAGCAAAAATAAGACATCGTGTCGCATCTTTTGCAGAAAGAAGTTTTTCAAGCTCTACAATTTTGTGTCGTCGGTCAAGAACGCGGATAACATCTTGTTCAACATTTTTTGTACTGATACCAGAACCAATGTCGATTGAAAACGGATTCTTAAGGAATTCGTGCACAATTGTTTTGATTCGTGGTGGCATTGTTGCTGAAAAGAAAAGTGATTGTCGTTCTGCGGGGAGCTTTTTCAAAATTGCAGTAATAGCATCGATGAATCCCATATCAAGCATGTGGTCAAACTCGTCGATAACAATATTATTGAATTCCGAGAAGTCGATAATCTTTCGATCTGAAAGATCTTGGAGTCGTCCTGGGGTACCAATTACAAAGTGATTGAGTCTTCGGAGATGCTGGATTTGATTGTAAATAGACATACCTCCCACACACACAGTTGAGAAAAGTCGCATACCATGTGAAAACTCACGGAGCTCTTCGTTGATTTGCATCGCAAGTTCACGTGTTGGTGCAAGAATAAGAACTTTCTGAGTTCGATCTTGAGCAAGTTTTTCGATGAGCGGAAGCAAGAATGCGCCCGTCTTACCAGATCCAGTACTCGCAAGACCAATAATGTCGCGGCCTTCCATTGCGTGCGTAATTGTCTGATCTTGAATTGGGGTCGGGGCAGTAAAGCCACGCATTGCTAAATTGCGAGAAATTGGTTCTGAGAATTTGAAGTCAGAAAACTGATGCTGCACTTCATAGACTGGTGCTTTGTGCACACCTGTTGGTTTGTAAATAAATTTTGATACGTCGATAGATTCACCAAAAGATCGTTTTGGTTTAGAAAATCGTCGTCCGCCACCAAAACCACCACGAGATCCTCCGTATGAAGATCCACTATGTGGCCGAGGTGAACTATGTCCGCCACCATGTGAAGCCGCTCCTCGGAAAGATGGTCGAGGACCCCCAAAAGAAGAACCTCCGCTTCGAGCAGGTCGAGACGAATGAAATGGTCGCTTTGATGCAAAGCCACCTGAATAAGATGAAGTCATTGTATGTGATTGTTCTATACGCTCCGAGCTGTACGTACAGCGAAAAAATAAAATTCGCTCAGAAACACTCGCTGTATAGATCAAACAAGGAGAAATAAACTATCCTAAAATCTATGAAGCAAATGTATTACTTCCTAATATACAACACTTTTTTAAATAATGCAAGTATCAACCCTCCTTTGAGCCATTGGCCAGAATCGAACTGGCGACCTACTCCTTACCATGGAGTTGCTCTACCGTCTGAGCTACAACGGCACTTTCCTTCCGAAAAGCACTTCCAAAACATAACACAAACGATTGCTTTTTTCTAGATAAATTCCTTCAAACTTTCAAAATCTTTTTTGAGTGTGTCTCGCATGCTGCCATTGTAAAGCGCCACCGCGGGATGATACAGAGACACAATAGCTACATCCCCATACGGAAGCTTTCCGTGAAGTACGTGTCCGTGAAGTACAGAGATTGGTTGAATCTCTCCCGAAAGTCCGAGCTTTTCCATAATGTAGACCATTGAAAATCTTCCTAGTGTTGCAATTACTTTTGGCTGGATAATCTCAAGTTGTCTGTCCAGAAATGGACCGTATAGATTTATCTCCGTTTGCGACGGATCCCTGTTGTCTTCTGGTCTATCTTTTACAATATTTGTAACATAAACATCTTTACAAGCAAGACCAATGTGAGCACACAACTCATCTAAAAATTTTCCCGATGCGCCGCAGAAGGGCTTACCTGTGAGTGCTTCTTTTTTTCCTGGGGCTTCACCAATAATCATAATGTGAGTATCATGATTCCCTTCTCCAACAACTGGAAAAAAGTTATTCTTTGTCCGATATTCATACAAAGGCGACTCAGTAAATACAATCAACTCATCACGAATCTTTTTAAGCGCTTCAAATTTCTCTTCTTTAGAGAGCATATAGTCCGTAGAGTAAAAATTCTTTATTACCATCACCACCTACAATTGGAGACGGTGTTACATCACGTATAGAAATTCCATTTTCAGTGGCACTTTTTAAAACCGCAGTCACGGCATCCTCGCGCGCTTGCTCGCTCACCACAATACCCCCTTTGCCAAGATTTGCTTGCCCAACTTCAAACTGCGGTTTGATAAGCGCGACAATACATCCACCTGGAAGTACAAATTTTGAGAGACTTGGAAATATCTTTGTGAGTGATATGAAAGAAACATCCACAACGATACCGTGCACCCTTTCAGGGAGTACGGCTTCCCGAATGTCTGTTTGCTCCATAACAACTACTCGTGAATCCGTACGCAAAGTATCTGACATTTGAAACGTTCCCACGTCAACCGCATACACCTTTTGTGCACCATTTTGCAAAAGACAATCCGTAAAACCTCCTGTTGAAGATCCGACATCAAGGAATGTTTTTCCACTCACGTCTATGTGGAAATATTCGACTGCGTGTTGCAGCTTAACTCCACCACGCGAAGCAAACGGCATATATTCCGTGATTCGTATAACGTCAGTATCGGAAACTTCTTTTGCCGGCTTTGTTTCTACCACCCCATTCACTAACACCTTGCCATGTGTAATTCTATCCTGCGCCTCAGTTCGACTGCGACACAAACTTCGAGAAACAATAGCAAGATCCAAACGTTGTTTCATTTAAGATTTATTTCTTTGCAAATCCGTCGAAAGCTTTCAAAACTTCCACTGGTACCATGTACACAACAGTATTTGACTGGTCAGAAGACATGTCGTTGATAGACTGTAACGTACGGAGGTGAAGTGCACCCGGAGTCTCGGCCAAAATTCGCGCCGCATCCGCCATGTTTTTTGCCGCTCCAAGCTCACCTTCCGAGGTAATAATCACTGCTCGCTTTTCTCGCTCAGCCTCTGCTTGTTTTGCAATAGTACGCTCCATTTCTGGTGGCAAACTAATATCTTTTAATTCTACATTTTCAACATCAAGGCCCCAGCCAGCCGCAGTGCTTTCAACAATACTTTGAATACGCTCAGCGATCTTATCTCGCCCCTGCAAAAGTTCGTCAAGCGTTACCTCACCAACAACGCTACGCATTGTTGTCTGTGCAAATTGCTCAACAGCATTCTGATAATACTGTACCTGCAAGATTGCCTTACTTGCATCAACAACTCTGTAATACAAAACAGCATTTACATTCACTGAAATATTATCTTTTGTGATGGTGCGCTGATCGAGAACATCAACAGCTTTCAAACGCATATCAACTTTTGTCATGCTCTGAAAAATTGGAATGATAATTCTCCACCCTGGTTCAACCATTCCTGTAAAACGACCCATGGTAAACTTTACCCCGCGCTGATATTGATTGACCTGACGAATAACCACAAACAGAAGAATAATGCCTACAATAATAAACGGCATACTAAAAAATAATCCTAATATAAAATCCATATACCTCTAGTGTATCACGTACAAATCTTGATTAAATCCACCTATTCCAACATGCTCTACTGAAGCGTCTTTCTGCAAAATTTTCTCAAATGGCTTGCAATGCATACATCCTAAATCTCCTTTTGGACACACAAACTCATTACGCACCCGCGCTTCTTTTACCTTTAGCGCAACTTCGAGCACATCCTTTCGTGCGGTATCAAGATCCGGTAAATCTTTCTCAACAACCTTATCTGTCTCTAGATACCAATATGAAGCTTTTGTTACCTTCCTTTTTTGTAAGGCATTACAGAGCAGAAGATATATCGGCAACTGGAGAGAACTTTCTCCTTCTTCGTATTTTCCTGTTTTAAAGTCAACAATATGAAGGGAGTCTGTTTCTGGTAAATACTCTATCCAATCAATAAGACCATTTAGAATTATATTGTCGTCTTCACTCAGATAAAAATTTGGATTCATTTCTGCTCTTGGAAGTTTGATGCGCTTCCGTGTAAGAAATTTTGGATCACGCTGTACATTTTTGAGCATAGCAATACCGCGAGCTTTATATTCGCTTTCTTGCTCAGCACTTATGAAGCCGCCCTGTATGCCTGAGACTTTCTTCCAGACTTCCTCAAACCAGAGAATTAAATCTCGATCCATACGAGACTCGCTTGAAAAATCGCCCAAACCTTCAAGGACCTCATGCACTGAAACACCAAGAGAGAGCGCTGGAGTGACAATGTTCATCTTTCGCTTCGTCTGTGGATCTTTATACACATTTTTCAAGTAATACGAACGTGGACACTTAATAAAGTCTCCCATGGAAGAATGCGAAACCCAGACCGCAGTGTATTTATCAGGCATATTATATTTTTCCAGTTAATAAATCCTCTTCGAAGGCTAGGATTCCTTTGTAATCTTTTGAATACCCGCTAACATCTGGAAAGTCGAGTGCTTTTATTTTTTTGTACACAATACCAATAAGTTTTTTCGTTCGCTCTACATCTTCTGTACTAGGCTCAAGTGAAAGTTCCACCACAGATACATCATCATCTCCTTCGACATACTCAAGTACAAGTGAGTTAACTGAAAGACTCTTAAAACGATTTGAATTTTCAAGAAGTATCTTGTAGAAAATGAGCTGGAGTTTTTGGTTATGGAGTTTTACCTTTTCGTAATCCATTTTTGCGTGATCCCACGAATCAAATGCCTTTCCTGTCTTAAAATCTCGAACATGAACGCTATTATTTTCTATACGTAAAAAATCAAGCTTCCCTGTTATATGCGCATCTTCCACAACAACACCCTCATTTTTCATATCAACTTCAACTTGATCAGTGTGTAAGAAAAAATTCCCGCGCTCAGTATAATATTTTTCAAGAAGCGTGTGTCCTCGATCTCTTTGTCGTACATCATCTTCTTGCGGAAGACGCGCTCGAGAAAGAGTATGGTCAAACACGCCAAGCACATGCTCAAGCGTTGGTTTTTCACCACCATAAAATCGTGGGTACGTAATAATCTCTTCAATGGCTTTATGTACTGCACTTCCGTAGGCACCTGAAACATTCAATGGTGCAGGAAAACGGAGAAGGTTTCGCTCAAGGAAAAGCTCTGGCCCTCCATCTACAACATTCAAAAAGTTTGTAAGGTGCGTCACCGGCATCTGATAATTTTCCACCAAGCGTTTAAATATTGCTTGCTCATCATTCGTATATGGCGCCTGTGCCAAGCCAAGAGCCTGTTCGTGCAGAGAAATAATCTCGTCCTCCGAAACATCTATATCATTTGAAGGTTCATTTTTCTCTTCCGATTCTCCCCTACCTACAAGATACCGCACTTGCTTGTCATGAGAGCTTATGTGAAGTGTATGTTTCGCACGCGTAATCGCAACATACAACAAGCGAATAAAATCATCTTCATCGTCTCCTGCTGGAGAAAGTAAAGTACTTAATACGAGAGGGAGTGCAATGTTGTTGCGTTTTTTTCCTGGCTTTGCCCAATACTTTTCATGTGCACTTACAATATACACACTTCCAAACTCTAACCCTTTGGCAGAGTGTGCAGTATGAAGCGATATGGCATGTTCACTTTGTGTATATGGTGAATGCGCTACAAGTGGAATGTCATAATCTTTGTGCATTGCAACAAATGAACCTACATCGCTCACGGTTAATATCTCACCTTCTCTGTGTTCGCGAAGTGCATCAATAAACGTTTTGAGATTAGCCAAAAAATGCACATAATCGCCCGCGCGCTCTTTGCGAACTTTCTCACTAAAATAAAACTCTTTGAAACCACTCTTCTCCATAAAGAGATCCAGAACGTGTTCAAGTGGTGTTGTTTTTGCATCAATAGAAAGCGTCGCTAAAAGTTCAAAGATATGCTGTACTTTTTTGTCATCGTTTTCTGCAAGTGCCTTCGTCCACGATATATTTTCTTTCTTAACTTTCTCAGCTAACAAAAAAAGTGTTGTCCGTGAAAGACCGAAAAATGCAAAAGATAAAATCTGAGGAAGTAAATCAGTACGTGTACCCTCATAGGACAACCCGGAGGCCAAATATTCACACACTGTTACAAGTTCACGTATGTGAGGTTCATCAAAGACGTTAGACTTTTTTGTGTATGTATACGGAATATGAGCATGCTGTAGGTAAGGTAAAATATTTTGCAGCTGCTTATGTTCACGAGCAATTATTGCAATTTCTTCAGGTAAAACACCCGCATCTAACTCGACACGAATTTTTTTAACAACAGCTTGGTATTCTTCTAAGTCAGAAACAAATTCAGCTATCTCAACAGACCCTTTTGGAAGATCTGTATTTGCTGAGGTAAGCACCTTGGTAATATCTTGATAACGATTCTCAAGCCGAATAGTTCCTTGAGTTATAACGGAGCGCGCTAAGGTTAAAATATCTTTTGTTGAACGATAGTTTTTATCTAAAACAATTGTTTGCACATCTTTATACAAACGATTACGAAAATCCATCATGTGGGATATTTCCGCGCCTTGGAATTTGTAAATCGCCTGATCATCATCTCCTACCGCACAAATATTTGCCTTGCCTTCACTGACTTCGTTTTGTGTAATAGCGCGCACCACATTCATTTGGGCTTCATTTGTATCTTGAAATTCATCAATAAGCACATACTGATACTGCTCCTCTAATTCCGCCCTAAGAACATCATGTTTTTGTAAAGCGTGTGACACATCAATAATCATGTCGTCGTAGTCATAATAGCCTCGAGCGTGAAGTGCTTCTGTATATTTTTCATAGACATCTGCGAGAGCTTGCATTTTATCTACCTTTGCAAATTCTTTAAGTATTCTTCCTTTAGAACTTTTGACCGTATATGTATTTTGCCACTTTGTAATGGTAGCTGTTTTATTTTCTTGTTCTGCTTTTTCAAGTGCAGGCAAAAGTGTGGATACTAATGCCCGAGCAGTTGTATTTGAAGAAAGTTTTAGAAGTGCCTCGTATACAGTGCGCACTTCCCCAATACTCCCCTTACCTCGCATTGATTCCGGCCACAAAGAAAGCGTCTTGTGTACAGCTTCATATTCAGAAAGCGTGTGTTCAAGAACCACGCGAAATTCTTCTGGAGTAAATCCGCCATTTTTAATATGTTTAATTCGTTCCTTAGCACTATACAAATACGAATATCCTCGTTCAGGATGATAGCTTCCTAAAGGATGTTTATGTGGCAACTGTGCAAATATTGATTCTAAAATCTCAGCTCGCACAACATCGGGAATATTTACAAATGTAGCAGCATTATAAAAATACTCAGGAAACCGCGAAATGACATGACTACAGAACGCATGAAAAGTAAAAATACCCACACGATACGCATCGGCACCAATGAGTTGCGAAAGGCGCTCTCGCATATTAAGAGCACCATTGTCGGTGAATGTAAGGCAAAGAATATTCTGCGGGCCAACATTACCTTGGCGTAAAATATTTGCCACACGCAAAGAAAGCAACTCGGTTTTTCCTGATCCAGGACCAGCAATAACAAGCACTGGGCCCTCTGTCATATCCACCGCCTTTTTCTGGGCTTCGTTTAATTTCTTATATCGCTCTTCAAAAACAACCTTCATGTATAGCAGTATACCACCGCCTTCCGAAGCGTAATTTTGAATCTTTTATACTTTTTCCGGTATCTCTTCCAAAACAATTTCTTGGTACAGAGATGTAAGAGTAAGAGCGATGGTGGCAATAAGTGGACCGACAATAAACCCAATTGGACCAAATAATGAAAGCCCTCCTAGGATTGCAAACAAAAGAACGAGTGGATGAATTTCTGTGCCTTTTGAATAGAAATATGGCGTGAGAACATTATCAATAAGACCGACAGCTGTAATTCCCCAAATAATAAGCACGAGAGCTGGCACAAACTGCGATGTAATCAAGAGATAAGCAATCGAAGGAATCATAATGATGCTTGTTCCTAAAAGCGGAATAGGCGCAGCAATAGCAGCCACAAGTCCCCAAAAAATTGCGTTTTCAATTCCTACAAACCATAATCCTAATCCCACAAAAAATCCCTGAATGAGAGCGACGAAGAAAACCCCTTTCACAATTGAGCGCGCTGAGGCCGCCACATGTTGAAAGAGTTTATCGTCGTGGATATCCTTAAGTGGACTTAATTTCACCAAAAGCGATTTTATTGTTCGTCCATCTTTCAAAACAAAATATAAAGTTACCAGCCATAAAAAGAATTTAAAAATAATCGACGCTGTTCCCGAAACAATATCTCCAACATTTTGAGCAATAAAAGAAATAACGGGGTTGATATACTTTTGCAAATCAACAGTATAATTTTTATTAAATGGACGGATCAAACTGTTTACGTAGTCTGAGGCATCGTTAATCTCATACTGATTTCCTGCAATAACATTTTGGTATACATTTTGCGCTTGAGAAGCAAGCTGCGTCCCAACCAGACTTGTTGTTGCTCCAAGAACAACAACAACGACAAAAACAACAAACAGAGATGCGAGTGCCGGCCCAAACTTAAGCTTCTTATGCGCCCATACAAAAAGTGGTTCAAGAGCAATTCCCGAAACAACACCTAAGAGAATCACTGCGAAGAACGGACTAAAAATATATGCCAGAAGTCCGAAAGCGCCTAAGAAAAGGGTGAGGAAAAATATTTTTTGAGTCGACATAAATATATAGATATATAATATCACGAACTTTGGGCTGATTTTTGAGACAAAATAAAAAGCCGCATGCAAGCCAAATTCTCGAACCTCCGAGCATTCAACTTACATGCGACCTTTTTTGTTCCCTCCCTTGAAATCAAGTGTAACTTCCACCAGCTGGATCAAGCTGGGTAGCAGTCTGGTTGTCCTGTTGTTGTCGAGTGAGCGGTTGGTCACCAATTAGTGACCTCCTATCACCTACCTGAGCATCCTTAGGCTTTCTCAGCTTCCACCAGGACGGGGGCATCATGTCCCCGTCACATCCCTCCCCAATAATCTGGGTCATAAAAAACCTCCCAAAAACAAGAGACCACAATTTTCTAATGAAAAACCTCCGAATTGCTTCGGAGGGCTTTCTGAGTCGGTGGAATGTGGATTACCCACGACTCAAAGCCCCCATAGTCGGGTACATTTTCTTGCAAATGACTTGGTGGCTTACCATCTATTCATATAACCACGTACCCTTATTCCCTGTCAACAAAAAA
>DALYEZ010000008.1:0-32307 GCA_031972295.1 Minisyncoccota bacterium
CCTTTCGGACTACTTTTCACCTTTCCCTCACGGTACTAGTTCACTATCGGTCTCTGACAATATTTAGCCTTACCAGTTAGTGCTGGTGGATTCATCCTAGCTATTCGTGTCTAGAATTACTCAGGAACAGAGACTAGAGAGACATGTGTTTTTCAAATACTGGGCTATCACCATCTATGGCGTGCCGTTCCAGGCACTTCTTTTAAACACACGTTTTGTAACTCTCCTCATAATTGACATCTCTGCCCTACAACCCCGCCTGTATTGCTACAAACGGTTTGGGCTTCTTCGCTTTCGCTCGCCGCTACTTACGAAATACTTGTTTAGTTTATTTTCCTCCGATTACTGAGATGTTTCACTTCATCGGGTTCGCTTCCCTTGCGGGATCACATGACATTACTCACATGGAGTTTCCTCATTCGGAAATTTCCGGATCAAAGGTTGTTTGGCACCTCCCCGAAACTTATCGCAGCCAGACTACGTCCTTCATCGCTCGTCAGAACCAAGGCATCCACCGTACGCCCTTACATTCCTATTAGGAAATGTAAAAACCAAATGTACTTATCTTGACCACTCAAGACTTGTACATGTTCATTACAGATGTACCTTTTATTTTTTCATCTGTAATGCTTCTTACTTTGTTTTTATGAACCTGTTTCCTCAGGAGAAAAGACCCCAAATTGTTTTGGGATAAATACCTGAGGAACAGAATTGAATTGTCAAACAACTCACCACTTTTTTGTAAAAGAAAAACCGCTCTTGCAAGCGGTACAACTCAAGAGACTTGAATCGTTAGGCGCTTGGTTGATTTGGTTTTTCTTTTAACATTTTTGAGTGATAAAGCCTAGTATACACGAGCAAAAATAGATGTCAATAGGATTTATGCACCCAAGACAAGTGACTGCTCTTTGGGCTATTTTCTGCCCCGAAAGCAAACAAAAAAGCCCCTTTTCGGGGCGTCTTTTTGTCTCTAAAAGAGAGCCTATTCAATATCCTTCTCTACTCGAGAAATATATCGAGCCGCAGCTTCCTTTCCGCCAAGACCAAATGAGATACCAAGCGCAATAGCAACTGCTGCTACAACACCCGTAAGAAGACTCTGGAAAAGACTCACGAGAACGTCAGCAACTTGGAGCTGTGCAAGGGCTGTCGTGATACCAACAATCCACACAAACCAACGAGCAGCTACACCAAAAATTCCAGCTTTCTTTACTCCTGCTGCCTTAGCTGAACCAGTTGATACTTTTTCAACAAACTCTGCAACAAGTGCGGTAATCATAAGTACCACCGCTGCTACGATAATGTTTGGAATATAACTCAAGATCTGAGAGAGAGATTCATTAATCTGTGAAAGTCCCACCATATCGAAAGCAACAGTCGCTACAATAATGATAAGCATCCACTTCACGAACACACCGAGCACATGTCCGATGTTCAAACCAAATCCTGCACGACTCGCTAATTCACGAAGTCCTGTTGCGCCGAGTGCATCATCAAGCTTAAGAGAACCAATGAGAGCTGCCACAACCTTACCAATCCATGAAGCCAAGAACCAACCAACAATAAAGAGAACCAACGCCACGATAACATTTGGAGCGTAGACAAGAACATTCTCAAATACACTATAGAAAGAGTCTTTGAGTGCGAGAACAAACTCTGATTGTGAATTCATAAAAAAATATTTAATAAAGGATATGCATATGCCTTATTCAGGCTTACATATATTATATCCTCTTATGCGGCCAAACCCCTTCGCCCATCCCCAGTTTTTAACTTTTACCGAACCGTCATCTTTTCAATCAGGCGTACATGTTCGAAGTCTAAAATATCACGTACAAATTTATCGTACATCTGCACACGGTAAAGAAAATCTTGCGTCTCAAAAAGAGCGTATGTTAAATCTTTTCCGATTTCAGCTTCAAGCTTACGAACCTCACTTTCTACAAGTGACCTATTGAGGCTGTCTCCCACTATTAAAATATCAACCCGGCTTTCTACATTATTAAGAAATACTCCTGAGACCGCAAAAAACTTTACACGTCCAACCCGCTTAAATCTATCAGCGATAGCATTGCGATCGAGGAATTGAAAATCAAGTAAAACTTTCTTGAGTGTTTCTGCATACTCAAAGTTTGGATTGATAGTAAAGCCTACTACTTTTTTCTTAGCATACTCGCTCACCATCTTTTTGCCGCGTTTTACTTTTTTCTCAAACTCTTTTACATATACCTTCTCTTTTACAAACGCAATCTTCATGAGAAGACTGAGTTCTTTTTTTACATCAGCGAGTTTTGATTGAGTTCTTTTTGCAAGTGTTGCGCCATCGTACGCAACACCTGGGTTGAAAAGAAATGTGCGGAGCAGCTTTACCCGCAACACACTTCCGAATAGTTTTCCTAAAATTTCCATATACAGGGAGTATATCAGATTGCCTTGGGTGCCAAAACTAAGCTATATTTTTGTTGCATTTGGAAAAAATCCTATTTCACTGTAACTGACTTTGCTAAATTACGAGGCTTGTCCGGATCAAGTCCTTTTGCTTTTGCGGTGTGATATGCCAGGAGTTGAAGCGGGATAACAAACGCAACTTGATGTAATGCACCTAAAGCTTTCAAAACCAATGTTCGCCCCTCTGGGACAGAATTCAATAAAACTCCCTCTTCTCGAATGATGTATGCTATTGCACCTCGTGCCTCCACCTCACGCAAACTACCAAGCACTGCCTCCTCAGCACTATCATGTCGTACTAAAAGAACCACTGGCACACCCGGCTCAACAAGTGCAATAGGTCCATGCTTAAGCTCCCCTGCCGCAAAACTCTCTGCGTGAATATAACTGATCTCTTTTATTTTTAATGCACCTTCAACCGCAATAGGATAGAGCGAATGCTTACCTAAATAAAGCATGGTTGGAGCAGAAGTTAACTCTTTTGCCCAGGACGCCATGGAGGCATCAACATTTTTAATTATTTCAGTGATGCCAGAAAGAGCTGTGAGGATTTCATCTTTGGTAATTGTTTTTGAGAGTACAAGTAAACTAAGTAAGGTGTGTGTGAAGGTTTTGCTTGCTGCAACTCCAAACTCAGGGCCGGCACACACATCAAAAAGAAAATCTGCTGTTTCTTTAATTGCTGAATACCTCTTGTTGGTAATTGCAATGACTTTTTGTACGCCCTGTTTTTTTGCATACGCTATTGCACCAAGCACATCTTGAGTCGAACCAGACTGCGAAAGTGCGACGAGCACCGCGCCCGCAAGATCGCGGGTTACGCTTTCCATTTCACTTGCAATAAGTACCTGAACTGGTTTTTGGAACACCCTCTCCCATTCTCTCGCAACACAAAGTCCTGCATTAAAACTTGTCCCACAGGCAGTAAAAATAATTTCTTTCGTGTCTTTATGATTTAGAAGAGTGAAAATATCCTCGACAATCCCTTGTTGACTGCCCAGCCCTAAAACAAGAGCTTTCAATGTTTCGTCTTGCCCGCGAATTTCTCGCCCCATCATTTCTCCTTCTAAGATTTCAACCGGAAACACAACGCGTGGACGCGTAGGATATAAAGATTCTTTACCATCATTATCAAAAAAAGTAACTCCTGACTCTTTGATCTCAACCATAGAATCATTTGGTATTTCATACACTTCTACGACAGATACAGGAAGTGCTTGTTCGTCGGATGCAACAAAAATACCATCACCACTCACTCCACACACCAAACTCTGTCCACTTCTCCGTATTGCAACGCACTCACCTGTGTCACGCAACACGACACTATTCCACTCACCACGCACATGTAGAATTATCTTCTGCAATATCTTTTGTAAAGAAACACCGTCCTCACACATACTTTCAATATAGTGAGCCAGTACTTCTGTATCTGTTTGCCCAGTGAGCTTACTTTCATCAATATACTTTTTGAGTTCTTGATAGTTTTCAATAATGCCATTATGAACAAGAATAATTTTATTCTGAGGTCCTGCGTGTGGATGAGCATTCTCAATTGAGACCCCGCCATGAGTCGCCCACCGAGTATGTGCAATACCAACATGAACATTATCAAACGATGTATTATGAGAAACATCCGCACCGAGAGCATCAATATTTTTTACTCCAATTTTCCGTTCTCTTTTAAACACACCTCCTTGTAAAACACCCATTCCAGAAGAATCGTATCCTCTGTATTCTAGTTGCTTAAGCCCCTGTATTAAAAATGGCGTAACCGAACGTTTCGTATTTCCTGCAATAATGCCACACATAGATATCTATGTAGTATAACTTAAAGCAAGGGCGTCATTAATCCCACTGCTAGACACACAAACACTGTGTGTCTCTTTGACAAAAAGATCCCGCACTTACATGCGGGATACAAAAAGAGACGGATCTACACAGACTCGGCAAAAGGGCCTGTTACCGTAACCATCGTCGTGATCAAATTCAATAAAGTTTCCAGTGCTTTTTTCCATAACCAAGAATTCGGCGTTACAGTACTCCTTCTGTGGTCCAACCTCAAGAGAAGAATCAGAAATTATCACCATTCCACTCTCCATCCGAGCACGCCACAAGGGATAGACTTGCCCAACAACAAAAACATATGCGCTGGTAGTATCCACAAAAACCATGTCTGTATTGATAAACGCATCTTCGAAAATATCTCGAAGTATAGTGACATCAAACACCTCAGATGTCACTCCTTCAGCAGAGAACGCCTCTCCGTCCAAAGCATTTGTATGAACACATCTTTGCCAAACCAACAGATCTGAATGTGACACAAAAACAGTTGACTTTGGAATCGCCACCTGCCAGGTATCTGGGTTCTGAATAATTACAGGATTTCCAGCATCGCATTCCAACATAATTTGTTCAGCGAGGATCCGTTCATTGCAGACAAGCCTACACAACTTTGTTACAATTTCCCTATCAAAAGGAGGGAGTAGAATAAACATAGTCGACTCTCCTTGCAGGTTGGGTTAAAAAGAGCTTTTCTAGTCTCTACCCATATTCGTACCACACCCTACCAAAAAACAAAACCTGCACATTTCTGTGCAGGTTTTGTTTTTTAGAAAAGGAAACTTATTTGAGTTCAACATGTCACACATAAATTCCTGCTGGAATTTTGCGCGACCCCGCCTCAGCGCCGACGCGCTTCCGGCCGAAAGTTGAACTATTTAAGTTCAACTTTCCCTCCAGCTTCTTCGATTTTCTTTTTGAGATCATCAGCTTCAGCTTTCTTGAGTCCTACTTTCACATCAATTGGTGCTCCGTCTACCATGTCTTTTGCTTCCTTAAGACCAAGACCGAGTGCTTCCTTGATTACTTTCATCACACCGATTTTAGCTTCACCAGCTGAAACAAGGTGAAGTGTGTACGCGTCTTTCGCCTCAGCTACTTCAGCTCCCGCTGCTGCTCCACCTGAAACTGCAACTGCTGCTGCAGAAACTCCAAAGTGATTTTCAAGTGTTTTTACTAATTCATGAAGATCGAGCACTGACATAGTCTCGATATTCTTTACCAAGTCTGCAAATTTTGCAGGTACTTCTTTTTTCATTTCGTCCATACTCATTTTTTAATAGTTTACTAAAGTTAGTTTGTGGTTTCTTTCTGTTTTGCGATTTCGCCTACTGCCACCGCGAACCCACGAATTGGTGACTGAATAAGCATAAGAATCTGAGCGATGAGTGTCTCGCGTGAAGGGATAGTTGCGATTACAGACATTTCTGCTGCATTCATGTACTTTCCTTCAAACACACCACCGATTATAGAGAGCTCGTCTTTATGGGTTTTGTAAAATGCATGCACTTCGCGGGCTGGAGAAAGAAGATCTTTTCCGTACGCAATAGCAACTGCACCTTCCAAAGCTGGTTGTTCACCAGAAACCTTGTTGGCTTCCAAAGCACGATTCAAGAGTGATTTCTTTGTAACAGTAAAGTCTACCTGTTCAGCTTTGAGCTTCTTTCGAAGTTCATTCGCATCATTTACTTTAAGACCTTTAAATTTTACAAAGACAACAGATCCTGCATCACGCACCATGGTTGTCATACCCGAGACGAGTTCGCCTTTTTTTGTTCGTGATATTGCCATAATGTTGTAATAGTTCAAACGCAAAAGCAAAGCTTTTGCGGTAAATCTTTTTTGAAGTAGGAGAAGTTGCAATAGTAAGGAATAAACCTTGATATTGCGAGCACCTCGGCAGGACTTATAAACGCCTGCTGTCTACGGATTTACTCGATTAATGTATCACGAAAAAGACTTAGTGTCTAGATTAAGTTTAAAACTTAAAAAACTTTTGGAGTACATTTTCTTGCTCTGGCGCAGAACCTTGGTCATAGTATCCAGATACCCCAAGGAGAAAAATGGTAGCTCCAATAATAAGAGCGAAAAAGAAAGACATCTTAAACACAGGATGATCTAACATATACCCAGTATATCGTAGCCTGTTTCCTTAGCAAACAAGGGAAACTATTTGAAAAACCAAACCACAAGTGCAGCAACCATGCCTGTCAAAAGTGCACCCCAAAGAATATCTGAAACGGCGATAGAGATAGGCCAGTTTTTGAGAATTGCCATGTTGGTGAGGGTGAATGTGGCATATGCAAAGGCACCAAGTAATGCTCCATTTACAAATGCACTCAGCACAGATCCTGATTTGAGTGCCGGCATAATTGCAAAGTATACAATTCCAGCAATGTAGATAATGTAAAAAGAAAGTGCTGGAAGAAGAGCGAACTTCGAAGCTAAAATTTCAGGAACTTTGGAGCGATAGAGTGGTGTGATGATATACGTAATGGCAAAAACATCGATTGCTGCAAATACTACAAATGCAGATGCGAAGAGCGAAAGAAAATATGACATATGTTTAAGTATACACCCGTGAAAACTTAAACAACTTTTTCTGTAAGCGCTTCACTTACTTTATTCATCTCCCCCGCTCCCAGAGTAATCACAAGAGAGTCATCAGAAAGATTTTTAAGTAATTCAAAATGATCCTCAACATACACTAGAGCATTCACACCTTTTTGCTGCAATGCGTAAACAAGGATTTCAGAAGATATGTCTTTTGTATCTTCTTCTCGAGCAGCATATATAGGTGCTACATAGACGGTGCTTGCATCATAAAAAGATTCTACGAAATCATTAAACAAAAGCTTCGTGCGTGAAAAAAGGTGTGGTTGAAAAAGAACGACTATTTTTTTATCGACGTATTTCTCTTTGAAACCTTTTAAGGTTGCCTGTATTTCTGTGGGATGATGACCATAGTCATCAAAAACCATTGCACCAAGAGGTGTGAGACCTACATACTGCGAACGCCGCCATGTACCTGCAAATGTTTCTAAATACGTACGAGCATCGGAGTGCGCTACAGAAATAAGTTCTGCGACAGAGGCTGCGAGTCGCGCATTTTTTTTCATGTGATCTCCTGGAACAAGGAGATTGAAATCAAAAGATTTTCCCGATACATCTATCACCGTTCCACGAGCACAAGCAAGTACCTCTTCCATATACGGCAGTGTGCGGTCAACGACAATAAAGCCATTCTCAGGAACTTTTTCAACAAATGTTTTGAAAGTGGCAACTAAATTTTCTATAGTCCCGTAATAATCAAGGTGATCGTTGTCTATGTTTGTTACTACTGCAAGCCATGGATCAATCTCAAGAAATGATTTTTTGTACTCACACGATTCAACAATAAACAATTCACTTTTTCCTGAAATAAAGTTTGTCCCATCCTTTGCAAGAAGACTGCCGACAATAACCGTTGGATCAACTCGTGCCTCACGAAGAATATGTGCAATCATCGCAGTGGTACTTGTTTTACCATGTGAACCTGCAATCGCGATTGTCTTCTTGTTTTTTGAAATCATTCCAAGACCTTGAGCGTAGGTAAAGGTTGGGATGCCAAGTTCTCGAGCACGGACAAGTTCAGGATCAGAGTCCGGAAGTGCGGCCGTATAAAAAATCTGCTCAATATCGCTTGTGATTAATTCTGGATGATGACCTATCGCAACAGCAATCCCTCCCTTTCCCAAAAGAGCGGTTATTTTTGATTCTGTTTGGTCTGTTCCTGAAACCACATATCCAAGATCTACAAAATATTGTGCCAAGGCAGAAAGTCCGATTCCTCCTATGCCGATGCAGTGTATTCTCCCCTTTTTCATACTACTCATTGTATACGCAAATAAACGTATGGATATATTGACCAAAAATGACTTTCAGAGTATAGTACGTAGCACTTAGTAACCTATTTCGTTCACCACTTTGAAAGACAAAGACAAAACAAGAATTAATGAACAGATACGCGCTCGTGAAGTGCGAGTCATTGATCCGCAAGGTGGAAACTTGGGAGTTCTAAGTATCGAGGATGCGCTTGCGCGTGCTCGAGCATTACAGCTTGATCTTATTGAAGTAAGTCCTGGTGCCGTTCCTCCTATCGTAAAGATAACGGACTACGGTAAATATCAGTACGACACATCAAAAAAGCTCAAGGATGTAAAGGCAAAGGCAAAAGTTACCGAGACTAAAAGTCTCCAGGTAAAACTAGGGACAGGAGACAATGATCTTGAAATAAAAGCACGACAAGCATCAAAGTGGCTCAAAGAAGGCCACCGAGTGCAGTTTGACCTTTATCTTCGGGGGCGAGAGAAATATCTTGAGGAAAACTTCCTCAAAGGACGACTCGAGCGAGTACTCATTCTCCTCACCGAAGACTACAAAATTGCTGAGCCGATCAAAAAAACTCCAAAAGGAGGATTCATGGTTACCATTGAACGAAAAAAATAGGACACCCGTATGAAAACAAACAAATCATATACAAAACGACTAAAAGTAACGAAGAATGGTAAAATCCTTGGACGAGCGCCAGGCTTTAATCACTACAACGCGAAACAAAAACGAACAAAACAACTTGCTGGTAAAAAGCCTGTTGCCTTCCCTATGACATCTCGAGAAAAACGTCAGTTTCTCCCTGGACTCATAAAATAACTTATCTTTTAATAACAATATGCCACGAGTAAAAAAAGGAACCATTGGTGCAAAACGACGACGTTCAGTATTAAAAGCTGCGAAGGGATTTCGTAATGGACGAAGTACAAAAGAACGAGCAGCAAAAGTAGCGCTCACTAAAGCTGGAGCACATGCTTTTGCGCACCGAAAAGATAAGAAGAACGACTTCCGTCGACTCTGGAGCGTTCGACTCAATGCCGCTCTCCGAGAGAATGGCACAACATACAGTGCGTTCATTGGTGCAGCTAAAAAAGCAAACGTTCTCCTCAATCGAAAAATGCTTTCAGAAATTGCAGCAGAGTATCCAGAACTTTTCAAAAAGATTATCGCTCAGGTAAAAAAATAAACCTCGGTTTTATAAAAAGAAAATCCGCTAAACACGGATTTTCTTTTTATTTAAATAACACCGGCGGCTATACGATCAATCTTAACAAGTTCGATTACTTTCTCAACCAAACGTTTTGGATCGGTATCAAAAACAATCTTTGGATTAGGACGATTCCCTTTTGCAATAATATTTTGAATGACTTCATCTGTCGCCCAATCACCCTGGAGAACTCCAATTGGTTTATTGTCTTCAAATGCAATCGTAAACTCGTGAATGGTACCAATACGTCCGCAACCAATGAGTACTGCCTCGCATGAACGAATAAGGAGTAAGTCACGTCCTGGAAATCCGAACCCTGTGTAGACCACTAAATCCATATAGTCAGGTGGAAGTTTATAGACATCCTTATGCTCTCGCACATTTGCAGCAGGAGAAAGTCCAATTGAAATACCGCCTTCTGACTTTGTCCCCATCGCTGCCCACAAAGGAAAGCCTGTCGTGGCACCTGTCACAAGTACTGCACCATGTCGTCCAATTTCACGACCAAGCTCAATAGCTTTCTCACGCGCATCAATTCCACAGTGTCCGATGTCGGCTGCTCCTGAGACGCAAAGTACTATCGAGGTTTCTTTATGTATAGTCATATTTGTCTTTATTGTACCAGTGGGATGATTACTTTGTCACCCTTATCCGGAACAGATGTCTCCACGTTGTAGGTATCCTTTATTCGTTGTGCAAGAAAGAGAGATGCTCGTAATTCACCTAAAATCACAAACACTTTTTTAAGTCGACCCACCATTGGTTCAACAAAAGAAACAAGATCGTCGGAATCTTTGTGTGCTGAGTATCCTGTGAGCGTTTCTACTCGTGCCCGAACTTCTACCTCAATACCAAATAATCGAACCATTTTTATACCATCCACTAAAAGGCGGGCTAATGTTCCTGGTGCTTGATAACCCACCACAAGGAGTGTTGCGTGTGGGTTATTAAGATAATTTTTTGCATGATGTACTACTCGCCCACCATTCATCATGCCAGCTCCTGCAATAATTATTTTTGGACCAGGAACTTCTTTAATTGCCTTTGACTCCTCACTATCACCAACCCGAATAAGACCTGGAAAATCAAAAATATCATCTGATTTCATTCGTTCTTGGACACTTTTATTAAGATATTTTTTGTTTCGTTTAAAAACATCGGTGACTTTTATTGCAAGTGGTGAGTCGAGATATGTCGGCACCCGAGGAACCTCTTTGTTTTCCACCATATCGTTCAACTCAAATAAAAGTTCCTGCGTTCGTTCGACTGAGAATGCTGGAATAATGAGAATTCCTTTTTCTTTCACAGTGCGAAGAATTATATCTTGCAACTTTTGCTTTCGTTCAAAATGCATTTCGTGATTTCTATCACCATACACACTTTCAATGAGAAGATAGTCAATATCACGCATAACCTCCGTGTCTGCCATAAGTGTTGAAGGTGTATTCCCAAGATCACCAGTAAACGCTATTTTTGTGCCCTTGTATGAAAAAATAACCATTGATGAGCCAAGAATATGTCCCGCATCGCGAAACGTTACTGTAAGTGGTTCTCCATCACAATCAAACATCATCGGCTCGTGATAATCTTTTGTATTCCAACGCGCAAGCGCATTGTCGACATCAGGCTGTAAATAGAGCGGTTCTTTTTGATCTTCCTCTGCTGCCCTGTTTACAATCTTCATGCTGTCAATCATTACAAGCTCACCTATTTCTTTTGTCGGTGGCGTTGAATATATCTGACCCCGAAAACCATCTTTCACCAATTTCCCAATTCTTCCCACGTGATCTAAGTGCCCATGCGTTACAAAGAGTACGTCAATAGAAGTTGGGTCATATGCAAATGGATTATGGTTTTGCTCATCGGCATATTTACTTCCCTGCTCAAGCCCACAGTCAACTAAAAACTTTTTATTTCCAAATTCAATTAAAAAATTAGAACCCGTCACTGATCGTGCACCACTTTCAAACGAAATAGTTACTTGTTTATTAGACATACCATTGTTTTTTGTAGGCTATATAAAATGCAACCATTCCCCCCACTAAATCATTTACAAGATCCGCCACAGTATCCTGCAAGCTGAAGTTTTCTAGATTAAATTCAAAGTTTAAATACAATTCAAACACTTCCCATAAGGCGCCACTAGCGAGTACGGACAAAAACACAAGAGCGCACGCAACTCTCAACTGCAAATTTTTAAAGAAAAATGAAATCACCATTACCGCACAGAGCCCAACGGTAAATCCGCCAAAAAGATGCATAAATATATCGAGTGACGGATAAAAAAAGTACAAGTGACGCTCAAGCGCATACCAATGCAAAAAAGTCAGAAAGAATAAAGACAAAAAGGTACTTCCGTAGAGAGCTTTAGACATGTAAGTATTGTATCAGAGTGATGAAACAAAAAATACCACTCATTTCTGAGTGATATTTTTTATAGGTGCCTACAGGTGTACCTGAACTAAAAAATTCAAGTGGGATCGCTCATATGTATGCCACGGCACACATGGATATTGCATTCCCGGACCAAGTGTTAAGAAAGATACACATGCGACACCTGTTTCCAGTATATCCTCTCCTATTCTTCCGTCAATATCTTCAGATTGTGTAGGAAATTTTTTGCTTCAAGCTCATTTACCTTAATCATCGCACTCATCTTTACTCGCTCAAAAACATTCTCCGGCGGTTTATACGTAATAGTAAGCGTGATATGTGTCACCCCAACATCTTCTCGAAGCTCATAATTCCACTCACTCTCTGCATCACCAATGGTTCGCGCTGAATACATTTTTGGCGATTCAATTTGCTTTACTTCCCACACACCATCAAGCGTCACCCCAAGCATTTTGTATTTGTAGTTATAAGTTGAACCTTCTTTAAGTGGAAGCTCTGAAATGTTGGTGTTCTCTATGGAGCCAGACATCGCCTTAGGTGTCTGCGTTGGATCAACAATAAAATCAAATACTTTTTGTATCGGAGCGTGAATGGTTTCGCTTACTTGTACAGTGAGGTGTTCCATGGGTTATTCGAGAATACCGTCGAGATTTACGTCGTAGAGAATTGCGTCTTGAATATGATTGTAGGAAATAATTTCATTTTCCTTAAACCAAATAGGGATTTCTCGCATCGCTTCTTCAGGACTTTCTGAACAGTGCGCGAGGTTACGCACTGCACGGGCATCAAAATTTGCCGCATCGTATGAATCCAAAGTAAGATCACCACGAATAGTACCCACGTCAGACGTTGTTGGTTCTGTACCCCCCACAAGTTTCGTTACTACTGCAACAGACTTATTTCCCTCAAACACAAGACAGATTGATGGTCCTGCCGTCATATATTTTGCAAGTGCACGCACAATGTCTTTACCATACTCAATTGCAGGCTTTGTTGGTTCAACACCGCGTGACTGCATATTTTCAACCACCTTTGCGCCTTTCTTTTCAAACCACACGTCATCCTTATTGTAGTGAGCAAAACATTGGTCTTCTGTAGCCACAACCATTTTCATGGCAACTGTTTTAAGTCCTGACTTTTCAAATCTGGAAAGGATATCTCCCACAAGTCCGCGCTGGATAGCGTCAGGTTTTAAAATTACAAACGTTCTTTCTTTTTTTGGGTGTGTCATATAGGCCCCAGTATAGCAAAAAGCTAGATAGGCGTGTACTTTTGAGCGATTTCTGCCTCAACTTCTGCCCTGTCTCGACCAAAAGTCATATATGAGAGCTGTTTGAGCTGTTCTACAATCTCTGGATTACCTTTTGTCGGCGGTAAAATTGCAATGTTGAATGGTTTTTGAGGAATACCCCGAGAGAGCATTTTGACATACGCGTTATAGTTCTCAATTTTCAAAATATCATTAGCGGTAAAAATAGGCGCAAATTGTTTTGCTAAAAATTCCGCGTCCTCAACGCCAACTCTAAAAATAGCCATCGAGCCGACGTTTCCAAATACCGCACCTTTAATGTTTTCAGGAATCTGACTGATGTACTGATGGGCTAGATTGAGACTCAAGCGATATTTTCGTGCTTCCGAAAGAATAGACTCAATAGAATCAGTGGTAACATTTTGAAATTCGTCAATGTAAAGATAAAAATCATTCATCTTCTGCCCATACATATCTACACGAGAAAGAGCTGCCATCTGGATTTTCCCTACTAAAATAAGTCCAATAAGATTTGCATTAATGTCACCAAGACGACCCTTTGAAAGATTCACGAGGAGTATCTTTTTCTGATCCATAATATCGCGGAAATTGAAAGCGGAATGTTCTTGAGCAACCACCGGGCGCATGATTTCATTTGAAAGAAAATTATCGAATTTGTTGGTGATATATGGAACGTAGTTCTGTAAACCTTGGTCTCCTGTTGTCTTTTCAGCGTTTGCCCAAAACTGCGACACTAATGGATTCTGGCATTTAGAAAGTTTGTACGCTCGATAGTTTTTGTCAGAGAGCACGCGTGAAATATCAAGCATAGTATTACCACTTTCCGGATGTTCCATCACCAGAAGGGCTGAGTTTCGGAAATACTGTTCAAACGCTGGCCCACCAGCAGTCTTCATGTCAAAGAGTTTATTGAAAATACTGAGGAGTTCATTAACTACAAATGTCTTCTGTTCGGGAAAACGAACATCGTACTCAAGCATGTTGAGCCCCATCGGTCGCGCCGTGTAGGCTGGGTCAAAATAGACAACATCTTTCACGCGCTCTGGAGGAATACTCGCCAAGATATCTTGCACATCCGTACCATGCGGATCGATAAAACAACAACCATCACCATTTTGAATATCCTGAATAATCATGTTTTTCAAAATACTTGTCTTACCAGTTCCTGTCTGCCCTATCACATACATGTGACGCACACGATCGTCAGGAGTCATGAAAATCTTTGTCTCCGTGCCACGATATTTATTTACACCAATAAGCGTCCCTGACACAGGTAAATCAAGTGGCGCGGGTGCTTGGGCAGCTTGAGCAGTCTTGAGCTGATTTGAACCAACTGTAGAGCTTGGGAAGTGCGCAAGAGTAGTGAGCTCTTTTAAGTTAAGTGGGAGGGCTTCATTTTCTCGGAAGATGCGGTAACTAAAATCGTGGAACAATCGTGTATTTGCTTTGGCTTTTTTAACATCAAATGTAAGTTGATTACCTTTTGTTTCAGTAAATTGGTGGAATCCAGAAATCACATCTTTGATGATTCCTTGTGCTCGCTCAACTGTTTCAGCTGAGGCAATCACACGGATATTTGCCTCTACAATAGTGCTCTTTATTTTTTCAGCAATGAGTCGTGTCGCATCTTCTTCAACATGAGAAATAGTTACTTTCTCATCTTTCTTTTTTTCGCCTCCAAAGACAAAGTTAAGTGTTTTTTTACCAACCAAGTATGCAGTGCTTTCTTCTTTGACAGCTTCTTTGAGCGTCATTCCCTGCTTAATTTTGTCGAGCATCTTACCATAACGCTCAATGAATTTTGCACCCGCTGGACGAATAAGAAACTGCACCGCGGCGCCCTCGCCTGTATGTTTAAGTTTTGAGAAAGAGCTCAAAATAACCTGCACCGGATCGGCCTCAAACTGTTCATATGTTTTTATGGGAAGCGCAGCGCTTTCGGTAAACTCTGCGGTCATTCCATATGAAGCACCGTCATTATTAAAAATATTATAATCATTCGCCTGCTCTTTAAGACGAGCCTTGGGATACACACCGATGATTTGCTTTTCAAAAAGCTCTCGACGTTCACGTGGCACTGCGGCATAAAAAATAATTTCATCACTTTCGGCCGAGAGTGCGATTTCAAACGAGAAATAGTTTTTGTTTGAGTTATCCTTGCCGTCAGAAATGGCAAGCATGCCCGCATAAAACTGCTCCATCGAAGCCACGAGCTCTTTGAATGATTTTGCTTTGTCATTCGTCTCTTCTGCAGGAAGCGAGATTTCGTAGAGGACCATACCTACTCCCTTCATTTCCTCTGGAACACGTCGAACATCTTTAGGATCTTGTCCTGAAGCAATGTACTGCACAAGGAAACGATGAAAGTCATCATCAAGCGCTGGGTTCTTCATTTGCTCAAGAACGCTCAAGGTATTACGTAACCCTTTGTCTAAAAAGATTCCTAGAAGCTCACTTACTTTTTCATCTGTTGAGCGCGGAGCAAGATTAAGCACAATACTTCCTACCTCTCCATGTGAAAGTGCGTATTCAGGCGAGATTACTTTTTCAACAGGAATTTGCTGATACCTCTCCACCTCTACTTTCATAATTTCAGGAGCAGATAATTGTCCGCCGGTTTCTTTCATTTGTGTCTCACGTTCAAAAAGTTTTGAGCGCAAATAAGCAATCTCTTCTTCAGGATTTTTGAATTGCTGCGGAAGAAACGAGGGGTTCATGTATCCCTTAAGTATACCGCACCTTTGTGTATATAAAATATTTTTAGATCTCTTAATTACAAACAAAAAGCCGCCCACAAATTACGTAAGGCGACTAGTATACCTCAGCAACAGCTGGGTTGTTTAAGAGGTAAGAAACCTGGGCAAGTGAAATTCAAATGCCTCGCTTCGATGTCTAAGGATCAGCTTTCCCAAGGCATCTACAGGGCCCACTTTGGTGCGAGCGGGTAACCTACACTCCCAATTGTGTGTGTTTTCCTTCTAATTCTTGAGACCTGGAAACACTACCTGCACCCAATTGAGTATTGGTAATACAATACTACTCCTATTAGAAATGTCAATGTAAGGTCGATAACTATCAAACTCCGAAGACTCGGTTTCGATTTGATTCAAGTTGAACTTGAACTTCTTCAAGAGAAACATTCTTTAACTCAGCTATTTTTTGGTAAACGAATGAAACAAAGAGTGGTGTGTTTAGCGTACCACGATGTGGCACAGGCGTCGCGTACGGACTATCAGTCTCAGCCATGAGCATAGAAAGTGGAGCTGCTTTTATAACCTCATCGTAATCATTGGTAAACGTAATCACCCCAGTGAACGACGTTGTGAATCCGAGATTCCAAAATTGTTCTGCGGTAGATAGGTTACCTGCAAAAAAGTGCACATTGCCCCGAACTTTGTCGCCATGTACTTTTTGATACCTTTTCAGAATATCTAGAATATCTTCATACGCATCCATAGAGTTTTTCGTTGGACGTCCATGAATCATAAGGGGAAGATCGAGTTCTACTGCGAGCTCTATTTGTTTTTGAAAGAGTTCTTTCTGTCGAGCTTTTTCTGCCACTTCCCCTATTTTCCAGTTGTCATGCGCGGGCCAATAATAGTCGAGTCCACACTCACCAATAGCAACCACTTTTTTATTTAATGCGATTGTTTTCAATCGGTCGTACTCAAAATCCAAAACCTGATCAACTGGATGAATACCCACCGTTGCAAAAACATGTTCATGGTTTTGTGCACATAAAACCGCCTTTTCGGACTCTTCATAGTCTGTACCGACGGTAATTATCCCTACTCCTTCTTGTGCACATTGTGCAGTTAATTCATCACGAGTTGCATCGTACTCAACACCATGAATATGAGCATGAATATCAAAAAACTGATACTTCATAGTTATGGAAGACGATTAAAGAGAGGCTTGCTCGGCGTTTTGTTTGTACGAATACAAGAAAGTATTTCTGCAGAGGTTTTTGGCAAGAATGGTTCAAGGTGTCGTGCAAGGATAGCAAGATCATATACTAAAGCTGTGATGAGCGCCTTTCCTTTTTCAGGCTCAACCTTTACCACTTTAAATGGTTCTGTTTCCTGGATACGAGTATCGAGACGTTTTACAATTTGCATGCAGTACGCGATGGCATCACGAAGGTCATATCTTTCAAAGGCATCCACATATTCAGATGCAAAATGGGTTGCTTGTTCGTGAACAGGTTCAGTAAGATATGTCTCTGACAGCTTCATGATACGACTTGTGAGATTACCAATACCATTTGCGAGCTGGGAACTGTACGATGCTCGAATTCCCTCCCTTGATCCAGGACTGTCTTCAAAAGAAGAAAAATCATGTGTCACAACAAAACGAATCACTTCCTCAGGTGCGTTGGTTAGTTCTTTAAATTCTTCGATCACTTCAAATGGATTAATAACGTTGCCAAGAGATTTACTCATCTTCTGTCCGTCTGCGCCAGTTACAAAACCGTTCACCACAATTTTTTGTGATGCAGCGATACCTACACTCATGAGCATCGCCTGCCACATTGATGACTGCTGTCTGGTGTTATCTTTACCACAATATTGCACCACCCCACCTGATTGATTCCACCACTTTTCAAATTCCTCCATATTGTGTGGCCATCCAACCGCAGCAACGTAGTTTACCAGCGCATCGAACCATACATACATTACATGCTCTTCATCTCCCGGAACAGGAATCCCCCAAGACATTTTTGATGCCAAACGTGAAATACTAAAATCTTCAAGACCGCGCTCGATAAATGCCTTCATTTCGTTCAGTCGAGATTCGGGAAGAACGAAATCTGGTTTGGCAACGTAGAGATCAAGTAGTTTTTGACCATATTTTGAATAGCGAAAAAAGTAATTTTCTTCTTCACGAATTTCAATATCGCGATTGGGATGAATTGGACACCTTCCTTCTACAAGCTCACTGTCCGTCTTTTCTAATTCACATCCAACACAATACTTTACCTTATAATTTTTCTTGTATATGTCACCGTTAGCATCTGCCCGCTTCCAAAATTCTTGTGCAGCAGCTATATGGTGGGCATCAGTTGTTCTAATAAAATTGTTAGCAGAAATATTAAGCACTAAGACAAGTTCTCTAAAGCGCGCTGCGTATCCATCGACATATACTTGTGGAGTAACATTCTGTGCCTGTGCAGCTTCATACAACTTTGCGCCATGTTCATCGGTACCAGTATTAAAAAAGACTTCAAACCCTTCAAGTCGCTTGTACCGCGCAACAACATCAGCACGAATGATTTCCATAGCAAACCCAATATGAGGATCGTTATTAACATACGGAAGTGTAGTGGTTATATAAAAAGGTTTTGCCATAGTTTTACTCATTCAAAATATTAGCCATAGTAAGCGCTTTGTCTTTTCGTGCAAGGATATCACGAGTAAATTCAAGTATTGCTGCAACAAGAGGAACAGCTAAGATAAGCCCCCAGAAGCCGAGTAAACTCGCCCCAATAAGAAGGGATAAGATCACCATAAGTGGTGGTACACCAACGAGTTTTTTATTTACAAGTGGAACAAGAACGTGATTTTCAAATTGTTGAAGAATAATATAAAAGCCTGTGACCATAAGGCCTACTTCGGGACTACCTGCAGTAAACCCTAAAAAGATAGCGGGTATCATAGCAAGAATTGGGCCGAAAAGTGGAATAAGTTCTGCGAAGGCAATCAAAATAGAAAGAAATAGTGCATATTCACGCAATCCTATAATCCACAACCCAGCAAATGCAAGAACTCCCATAAGCAAACCAAGAATTAATTGCCCTTGCATCCATTTTCCTATCTTAGCTTGAGAACGTTTCCAAAGATCAATTGCATATGCTTCATTTTTGAGAGGAATAATCACTCGGAGAAAATTTTCAATTCCCTTTTCTTGAACTGCAAAATAAAACGATATTACAACAATAAGAACAAACTGAGTAACACTATTAAAAAGCGCCCCTGCTGTATGTACCACACCGCCACCTATGCCAAAAATAGTAGATTTTACTGTTGAAATAATGTCCACACTTTGTAATTGAGCTTGTATGTCACCTAAAATATTGAGTTCGGTAAAATACGTATTTCCTTGTGCTAAAAAATCAAGTCGTTGTAAAAAGTCAGGAATCGTAAGAATAAATCCAGAAAATTGCTCAATAAGCACTGGTACAAAAAGATACATAACTGAAACAATAGTTGCAAGCATTCCGGAAAAAACAATACCAACAGCAAATGGTCGTGGAATGCGAATCCTCTGTAAAGCACGCGTAAAAGGATCAACAGCTGAAGCAATAACAATAGAAGTAAGTACAATAATGACTAAATCTTGAACAAGAAAAAGTGCGTAAATAAACAGTAAAAACACAACCGCTTTCACAATTGTGACAAAACTTATATTTATAGTAAGCGCTTTTTCTGATGGATTCATACCATCTGATTGTACGCCATTTCTACTTAGATGCAAAAACCTATAAAATACTCTTTCTTAATTATGGTTTATTGTATCTCCTAACAAATATATAGTTTGGTAACCTTTTATAGTCTCTTCGAGCAACGTGCCAGTCTTGTTGAAATATTTCTCATTGTCAGTATTGACATGTAAAAGATAAGGGCCGTCCTCAACATCAGATACAGTTTTCCATTTATAGTAACCTTTTGCTGTGTCAAATTCACACTTTCGAGTCATCAATCGTTCAGTTGAAGTATTTAGAATACCTGTTGAATTCTTATAGTGTGAAATAGAGGTGAAACCTTCTGAGTGTTTCCCACATATTCTATGTACCGGAATTTTTTCCCACTCAATTTGCTTTGTGGCGTCAGTCAAGCTTGCCATTCCACTCTGACACACATAGGTTGAATATAGCTTATTGTTTGAACCCTGGATAAGAACGGTTCTTCCGTCTAAATTTTTAAATTCGAACCGTGCTTCTGGAAGCTTGCCGAGTGGATCAACACAACGATAACGCGTCGATAAATTATCTGCCTGAAGTGGGAATCCGTAACCATTATCTTTTGACCCAATACACGTTCTACTATTGTAGTTAATTGGGAATGGTGCCTTAGAAACACATGGACCCACATAAGGAGCTGGTCCAAGATATTCCATTTGAGCATTAAACAAGGTAGTACAGACATATTTTCCATCTCTTTTTGGCATTGAAGAGGCTATAGAGTTTCCATTGCTATCTATACCATCAAGAACTCGCTCATCACAAGAAAATTCTTTAATCGCACCCAAGGCATCCGTGTATCTCTGGTGTCGAATGTTAAGAAAGTACAATTGATTTGGCTTTAAGGCTTTAATAAAGTTGCCGATTAAGTCTTTTTCATCGCTTACTGATGTTGCCTGTTGAGCAAGACCTTGATTTTCCTCTGTAATAACACCAGGGCAGCGGTCAAAACCAATCGATACCATCGATTGCATTCCAATTCCAGATTGTTCAGTACCATAGTTAGCAATATTTAAAGCGCTAAATACTTGGGGCACAGTAGGATAGAAAGGTACGGCGTATATTTCCTTGTCAGTAGTATTTAAGTATTGTGTACCAATATCTTTTAACGGCTGTGTGATCCATGAGGAAATAGTAGAACGTACATCCTTTTGAAAAGTTTCTCGTACTGAAGCATCTAGAAAATGTCTGTATGACCTTCCTGTTTCTGGTCTTGGACAGTCTGCTGGTACTTTTAAATATTTCGGCCAGCCGTTTGCATCAAGTGATATGTCTGTGGGAATAGCGTTGAGATCAACAAGTGCATTTGGCGTAGATGGTGTTGAGGGTGTACCTGGTGTTGTGGGGGTGGTTGCAGCATTACCAATAGTAACTGTTGTTTGTTTGTTTAAAGGCTGATCTGCTGCCGAGTAGAGAGAAAGTAGAATTGTTTCTGATTGTTCCGACAATTTATCAGTTAGAGTCGGGATGATGAAAGACTTCTCTCGTAAACCTCCTTTATAGAAAGTAATTGTTTGTATTGTAGGGAGACGATAGTCGGTGCCGTTTCTAGCGGTTCCCCCTGTTATCTTCACTCGAATTCTTGTCGTTGCTTGAATAGGGGCAGCAGAAGTAAGAGTTACTTTTGTCCGAGCTCCCTCTTTTGTCTGTATGGTCGATTGCTTGAAAGAAATATTTGCCTCAGTGGCGCCAATACTTACACCCCCAACACTATTAGTTGTTGCAGCAATTGCTCCAAGTTGTAGTGTTTTTATTGAAAATGATAGTGGTCCTGAAATCGCGATAATTGCAAAGAATGCAAATCCTGCAACAGCTATCTTAGACGTATTAGACATATAGATAATGATACCAGGAAAAACCTTTAAAAGAAATTACGGTGTCCACAAATGTACAGACGGAGTTTAACTTAGTTTCTGGAACGTAGCCAATATTCGCAACAACGAGACTATTTTTATGACTTCAGAAAAGAAGGTAATTCTGAAATAGGAATGCGTGTTTGTGTCGCGTCATCTCGCATTCGTACTGTAACTGTGTCTTTGGTATCCCCTTCCAATGTTTCAAAGTCAATAGTAATACAGAACGGTGTGCCAATTTCATCCTGTCTGCGATAGCGCTTACCGATGTTTGAGTTGTCATCCCACATCACACGACCAAACTCCTTTTTCAGACTACTGTATATTTCCCGAGCCTTTGCAACGAGCTCTGGTTTGTTTTTAAGAAGCGGAGATACCGCACACAAAACAGGGGCAATATACTTTGGAAACATAAGCACTGTCCGCATATTTTCCCCTTCCCCCTCTTCTTTATACGCACTTGTGAGCACTGCCAAGAATGCACGATCGAGACCAACTGTTGGCTCAAGTACATGTGGGACAACATGGACCTTTTTTTCTTCATCAAAGTATGTGAGTTTTTGAGTACTCCATTCCGCATGTTTTCCTAAGTCATAGTCGGTTCGATGTGCAAGTCCAGTAAGCTCTTTTGTGCCGAACGGAAATTCAAATTCAAAATCAACCGTCTTTTTTGAGTAGAAGGCCCGGGCAGTGTCTGGATGTTCATATGCGTGGAGTTTCTCACTTGGGACACCAATGGAGGCAAGCCATGCTTTTTGTCTTTCAAGCCACATATCAAACATTTCTTCCCAAGGTTCCTCTGGATGAAAGAAATATTCTATCTCCATTTGTTCAAGCTCTCGAAGTCGAAAAATAAAGTCTCGAGGTGTAATTTCATTACGAAAAGCTTTACCGACTTGGGCAATACCAAACGGAAGCTTTGGACTCATTGAGTCAAGAACGTTTTTATAGTTTACAAAAATTCCCTGCGCTGTTTCTGGACGAAGGTACGACGTTGCACTTGAGTCTTCCATTGCACCAACCTTTGTCGCAAGCATCATGTTGAACTTTCGCACAGCACCAAGCGCATTCCCTTCAGGACTTTTAATTCCTCGTTCTTGAATGACCGCAGTCATTTCCTCAACCGTCATCACGTTAGCATCAACCCCATGTTCTTCAAGAAGGTGGTCTGCTCGATAACGTTTTTTAGTAACAAGATCATCAACAAGTGGGTCAATAAAAGAATCCACATGCCCTGTTGCCTGCCACACACGCTGATTCATCAAAATTGCAGCATCGACAAGAAACATATTCTCAGCATCATGTACAAAGGTTTTAATCCATGAATCACGAATATTGTTCTTCAAAAGTGCTCCAAGTGGACCGTAATCATACGTTCCTGCAAGTCCCCCATATATTTCAGAGCCTTGAAACACAAAGCCGCGGCGTTTGCAGAGTGAGATAATAGCCTCCATCTTGTCTTTTGATTCCATTTTTATACTCTAGCAAAAATAGTCTGAAAATATAAGCTCCTGCCTTACTGTAAGCTATTGAGTAACAAGATCATCTCCTTTCCGAAAACCATCACTGATTCGAAATTTTGTAGTGATGAGACTCGGACCCTTTGCGGCAAGTGGCGTCTTGGTAAATGTGTCTGTTGCGGTAAGAGTAAAATCTGTGGCAAGAGTAGGACTTCTCCCCACATCAACAAGTGATGGGGTCACCGCAACATGGACATACAACACTGGATCAGTACCACTACTTGACTTCACCACACTCCCCGCAGTCCACTTCACCTGTTTATCAAACTCACTGTAAGTAACAGTGCCTTGCGTTGCCTCACCTGCAATAAATCGAACATTAAATGGAAGTTTAAATTTTACCTCTGCTCGATCAATCGGATTAACGGTGTTTTTAATTTGAGAGATAAGCACGTACGATGTTTCTTGTTCCCCTTTTGGTGGCACAGGGCCGAAGACAGAAAAAGATCCTCCACTACGAGCACTTTCTGCAACAAGGGCAACGCGCGTCACAACTCGTAAGAGTGTGCTCTGTGAGCTTGCTACGGTTTCCGCTAACTGACTTTCCCCCACACGTCGAGCCTTTGCACTTACATCTAATTTTATTTCTTCGTTGGTATCAAGTGACGCAGAACTCTTTGTTTTAAACACAACAGAAACTTTTCCTACTGCGCCCGGCTCAAGATTTGCAAGCTCTCGTACTGCGGACCTTGTCCATGTCACAGTGTTTGTTCGTGAGTCATAAAAGCCATTATCTGTTCGAACCGTTTCTTCCATAATCGCATCACCATTTAGAGTAAGTGCGATTTCTGCATTTTGAAGATTCTTGTCGACATTATTTTTATATGCAACAACAACAGTAACATCCGAACCCGAAGAAACTACATGAGCCGCGGCTTTTGCATTACCAATTAAAATATCTGTTTGTAAAAATGGTTTTGTGAGAATATAAGAAAGACTGGATTCAGCAAAAAGTGAAGCGATACTAACCCCCGAAACATCTTTCGATCCAATCTGTGCACGAATAGCTCTTGACTCCCCATCCTCACCACGAGCGATACCAGAGACAGTAATCTCACGAATAACTCCAGGAGTAAGCACGCCTAAGTCCCAAACATTATTACCTACAGTTGGCGCAACATCAGCACTTACAAACTCAAACCCTGTCGGATAGACAAGTTTAAGAAGAGAACTTTGAATTGTTTTACCCCGAGTAGATTCTACACGCACCTTAACCTTCATTGTTTGCCCAGGAGTAACCTCCTTCAGAGATTCTATAGAAAGAGTCAGCGGTGAGGATTTTATTTCTACAACCTTCGTTTCTTTTTTTTCAAATGTGGCGGTTGATCCAGGAACACTGTATCTAAGTGTTGTTGTAATTGGCTTTGTGGTTCCTGGAATTCCGTACAGCGTAAGGGGAAACTTTTCTTGCACTACTGTGTTTGGAAGTACGGTCCCAACATCTTTCACCGTTACAATTCGAGAAGTAGCAATGTCTTCAACTCCTTGCGGATAGGCTACCTCGAGATCAACAAGCTGAAGCTCAGTTGTATTTTGATTTGAAAGCGAAACAATATAGTCAAACTCTTCCCCTCCATCAATAAAGCCCGGCGCTTGTGATTCAAGAGCAATGAGATTTTGAGATACTGCGGATGACTCTCCGCTTAATCGATACCAAGCAAACACTCCCGCGGCTATACATAAAACAAGAGAGAAAATAAGTACAAGAATGGGAATCTTTTTTGAATGATTCACCCGTTCTTCAGATGGAATTTCATCAAGAATAATTTCCTCTTTGCCACCATTCCACCCTTCTGGAACATCAAATTCACGTTCATGAATAATACGACGAACATTACCTTTCGGCGCCTGTGTGGAGTCATATAAAGATTCTTGTATTTCTTCGAGTTTAGAACTCTTGTTCTCTAGTGCCATATACAAACAGTATACCGCAAAGAACCCTAGAGAACGCTCTCACCAAGGCGTGTTTTGATGTGTTGGAGCAACACCTCCCCTCTCATCTGATAAGAAACACAAAATGATGCTGACAAAGGAGAAACTTCATCAAATTCCCCAGTGTGTACTTGATCGAGCATGCCAAGTGTTGCAAGCAGGCGAGCTGTTATAAGAGTCTCAGCTGTTCGGAAAAGACGTTTATCTTGATAGACATCTTCAGTGAGAGAAACAAGTGCCTGTATGTGTTCATACACAAACGGTAATGGTTCGTCAAAAACGATACACGTCCGCAACAATTTATATACACGAGGAAATGTTGCTTGAATGGTCGGAGGTAGCGGTGTCAGTAATACACATGTTGTAATTCTCCACAACGCTTTGCCTCGCACAAGAGTGATGCGAACCTTGTTGCCCACTTGAAGTGCAAAACGTAACTTTGATTTTAAAAGTCGTATGCCCGTTGCGTGCGCAGCAATAAGTCCGAGTGTTTCAGTAAAGACAACATAGACTGCATCATTTTCTCCACGATCTTCTCGCTTAAGAATTACACCTTCAGTTGTGTAGTGATGATAACTCACAAAAACTATGACAGATTAAGTTTGATCTGATGTTCACCTACCTTTGTTTCCTCACCTTCCACAAAATCTTTGTACGTGATCTCTGAAAGTAGGCACGCCTGGATAATGGTAGCTTCGATACTTTCAACAAACCCCTTTACCTCATCATTTCCCGAATAAAAAAGTGCTGGCATGTCTTTTGGTGTGAGTCCTTTATTTTTACGTAAATCTTGTATCGCCCGAATAAACTCCCGTGTATCACCTTCCTTTTTAAGTTCTGGAGTAATACTAAGATCAAGTGTCACAATATCTAGAAGAGACTCATCAAAAATAACTTGTTTTACATTCACTTCATCTTGAATAAGCCCGAGATATCGCTCATTGATTTTTATCCCTGTTGAAAGGAGTGAGAGCGGCTGACGAACTTTAATAGCATTTTTCACACGCACATCTAAGCCTTTTGAAACGACGTCTCGAACTTTTTTCATTTCTTCAACCACATCATTTTTTATCTCACCTATCTGCGGCCAACTTTCCAAATGGACACTCTCTCTTTCTCCATCTACCATCTTGTAGACTCGCTCTGAAACAAACGGTGCAAATGGTGCAAACATTTTTGCGAACTGTAACAACACATATTCGAATGTTGAAAGTGCGGCAACCCTATCATCTTCGCCAGTGTCCCCCTTCAATCGCTCTCGACTTCGGCGCACATACCAAACAGAGAGGTCGTCGATAAAACCATCAAAAGGTCGCGCCGCTACATCAAGCGTATTTGCATCAAGTCCAGATGTTGTCTGACTCAGAGCCTGATTCAGACGGCTCAACATCCAGACATCAAGAATGTTTTGAGATGTATATGGATCTATTCGAGTGTTAGTTGTTCCTTTAAACATTTCATAGAACGCAAGCACATTTTCGAGACGCACAAAAATTCTTCGGTGCATTTCTTCAAGATCTTTGTCGATGAAGTTTGTATTCTCTGCTTCAACAAGGGGACTTGCCATCAAATATAAGCGCAATGTGTCTGCCCCATATTTTTCTACTAAGTCCATTGGATCAGTGAAATTCTTTTTACTCTTACTCATTTTCTGGCCGTCAGAAGCCATCACAAGTCCATTTACAATTACATTTCTGTACGGAGCCTTGTCAAAAAGAGCAACGCCTAAAACCATCAAAGAGTAGAACCAGCCTCGTGTCTGATCTAATCCTTCCCCAATCCAGTCTGCAGGTAATCTGTTTTTAAATAACGTTTCGTTTTCAAACGGATAGTGAATCTCGGCATATGGCATTGAACCCGATTCGTACCAACAATCAAATACATACGGAACTCGTGTATATTCTTTTCCATCAATAGTAAGTTTCACCTCGTCAATAAATGGTCGGTGCACATCAAGTACGCCGTTGCGATTTGGAAATGGGACGAAATCAACATCATATACCTTTGCATTTGGAAGACAATGTCCCCCCACCCGAGTATGTTCGTCTGCACCAACACAAGCAAAACTTTGGCTGTCGTTATACACAGGTGCGCCAGTGATGAGCATCCAGAGCGGCCCGCCATGAGTCACTAAAAGTATTTTTTCATTACTATATTTTTTCTCGCAATCAAATAATACTCGCATCATTCGAGCACGTACATCTAAATGACTCTCCCCATTTTCTGGAGTATACGCAAAATTCGTCGCAAATTCAGGATTATCAGCATAGAGCTGGTCAATTGTTTTTCCATCCCAATCCCCGTGATTAAATTCACGAATTCGTTCATCGGTCTCAACATCAATACCGAGCGCGTCTCCAACTATCTGAGCCGTTTCCTTCGTTCGTTCAAATGGAGAGGTTATTATTTTCGTGATTCCCTTTTCTTTTAATTCTGCGATAGCAACACTCACTTGTTGCCGACCTTTTTCAGTTAGTGAATTTGAAATTGTACCAAGACTATCAAGTGTGTTAGTAATATTCGAATTTGCCTCACCGTGACGAATACCGTAATACAAATTCTTTGCCTTCGGCATGTACTCGCGCATTTCTGCAAAACTTCCAATGACCTTTACATCACCCTCCTCTGATTTCCATACTGGAATAGGTGCGCCCCAATAACGTGATCGTGACACCGCCCATTCATGTGCATTTTCCAACCACTTTCCAAAACGCCCTTCTTTGATATGTTCCGGTACCCATGTCACCCCCTTGTTTGCCTCAATAAGCTTGTCTTTAATTTTTGGAACATCGACAAACCATGAAGAAGTCGCATAGTTTAAAAGCGGTGTGTCGCATCGCCAACAATGCGGGTACGAGTGCACTAATTTTTCTTTTGCAAACAATTTTCCGTTATGTGCTAAATATTTTACAATCTCAATATCAGTTGACTGCGTGTCTCCAAACTTCTTTACATACAATTCTGGAAAATCAATAACTTCTTTAGTAAATTGCCCACTCATCGAAACATGCTTAATAACAGGAACCTTATTTGCTTTTGCAAGAGCCATGTCGTCTGCTCCAAAAGCTGGCGCAATGTGCACAATTCCCGTTCCCGTGTCTAAAGTTACAAACTCCCCCGCCCATACTTTGTAAATATTTTCTTTATTATCAAGTGGGGTATCCACGTAATACGAAAATACTGGTTTGTATGATTTACCAACGAGATCTTTTCCATTCACTGTCTTTATTTTCTCGTATGCAAGCCCTTTAAAAACATGCTCGAGCCTCTCTTCTGCCGCAATGTATAGCAAACCTTCGTAACGAACGTATGCATACGCCGCCTCAGCATTTAGCGCAAGTGCCGTATTCCCTGGAAGCGTCCACGGTGTTGTTGTCCACGCAAGTAAAAAAGTTCCTGGTTCATCAACCAATTCAAACTTCGCTGTGACCGAAATATCTGTCACGTCCTTATATCCCTGAGCAACTTCACTCTGCGCAAGTGTTGTTTCGCAGCGCGGACATATCTGCATTATTTTATAACCCTCATACGCCAACTTTTTTTCATACAATTGCTTCCATGACCACCAAATACTTTCAGTATATGTTGCATCCATCGTTTTGTACGCATGTTCCATGTCCACCCATCGTCCAACGCGCGGAACTATTTTTTTCCACTCTTTTTCGTAGCGTAAAACAGAATCAAAACACGCCTGATTAAATTTATCCAAACCAAAATTCTCAATTTCTTTTTTGTGATTAAGATTAAGTTCCTTCTCAATCATGTTTTCAATCGGTAGGCCGTGACAATCCCAGCCCCACACTCGACGCACATAGTCGCCTTTCATAGTTCTGTAGCGTGGCACCACATCTTTCATAGTTCCAGCTAAAATGTGTCCGTGGTGCGGCACGCCCGTTGCAAACGGAGGTCCATCATAAAAAGTAAAGTTTTGCTTAGCAATCACTCCTCCTGGTTTTTCAAGGCTCTTTTCAAAGATCTTGTTCTCTTGCCAGAAATGCAGAACATCGAGCTCCTTTTCAGCTATCGACTTTTTAGGTGTACTTGAGGCAGGTTTTTCACTCATAATGTCCAGTGTAACATAGAGCCCGAGGCCAGAAAAAATACCTTACATTCGCTCTGGGGTTTGAATACCAAGGAGATGGAGACCATTTTTAAGTACCATTCCAACTGCTTTCGTAACAGCCAAACGATGAGTAGAAAGCTCTGTATTATTTTCATCAATCACTTTATTTGCTGCGTACCAACTATTGAATGCCTGAGCAAGAAGAAGTAAGTAGTGTGCGATATGGTGCGGTGCATATTCTTGCGCAGCTTGAAGAGCAACCTCTTCAAATCGATACAACATTCTTTCAAGGTCTGTTGTAATATATTCCTTTGCTAATTGCGGACGCATTCCTGAAGCCTCCCCTTTTTCAAGAAGTGCTCGTGTACGCACGTAGGTGTACTGAATGTATGGGCCAGAATCGCCTTCAAAGGAGAGCGCTTCTTCTGGATCAAAATTCACAGGCTTTCCGGGTGCAACTTTTAGAATCGAGAACTTAAGTGCGGCAATAGCAACCATGTCTGCAAACCCGTCAGTATCCATTCCAATACTTCGTTCAGTAAATTTTTCTTTTGCAACCTCTTTAATAGCATCTAAAACTTCTTCTGCAGTAGGCACACCACCAAGACGTGAAGACATTTTTGCACCCTTAAATGTCATTCGCCCATGAGTGAGGTGAACTGTTTTTTCTTGCCACTCTTTATGAATCTCACCCGCTGCCGTAGCAACAACTTTAAAATACGGACCTTGTTCATGATCCGTCACAAAAACAGAAATGTCTGGATGATATGTATCAAACTTAAGAGAAAGAAGGCCTAGGTCTTTTGCTTCATAAGTTGGATTTCCATCTTTATTTATAAAAACTCTTGTATGCAAACCTCGTGCCTCACCATCGAAAATAACTGCCCCTTCGCTTTGTACAAAAACATCGGGAATATTTTCCTCAACAAGTTGTTTACCAATAGGACCTGTTTCAGATTCAAAAATAAAACCATCAAACGTTGATCCGAGTCTTTTGGTTACAAAATTAAAATAGCGAATATTTAACTCCTTACAAACATAAAAGATTTTATATTCCTGAGAGTTAACATCTTTTTTATACAACTTATTCGCAATCTCTCGAACTTCTTTCTGTACCTGTTCACTCTCATCATATGCTTTTGTACCCTCAACATACATTGGACCGGCTTCTGAAATAAAATTCTGCACATCATCAATGCCTTTAGTTGCTTTTACAACCCAATCCTCACCCCCCTTCTGCATCACCATCCGGATTGCTTTTGCAATACCGAGTGAAACATCCGAAGGATATGAAATCACCACTGTCTGTGCCCCAGTATTCTTTACAATCCTCGTCATCGCCTCACCAATAGTGTTATTCATCAAGTGCCCAATATGAAACGGCTTGAAAAGATTTGGTGATGAATGTTCAACTAAAATCTTTTTTCCTGAGTGAAAATTATTTTTTCCGTACACTTCTTCTTGTTCTAAAATATCCGCAAGTAATGTAGAGAGTGCACCCTGTGTAAGAGTTAGATTTATAAATCCTGGACCTGCGGTAGTTACAGATGCAATACGTGTATCATTCAGCTCGCGAATTTTTACTACAAGAGTTTCGGCAAGTTCTTTAGGATTTTGTTTTAAATCTTTTGCTGCAGAAAGTGCAATAGAAGTAGCGAAATCACCATGAGAAAGTTCCTGTGGGTGCTCTAAAACAACCCCTCGAGTTATCCCGAGCTCTGTGCAAATCTTTTGTATTTCTGTCTGTAGCGCTTCCTTAATCACCCTTTGATACTATCATTTTGCACCTGTGCTTCCAAAAGCACCCGTTCCCCTGTCTGCATCTGCAAGTTCCGCAACTTCAACAATTTCTGGATGCTCAATTTTTTGTAATACCATTTGAGCAATCTTGTCTCCTACATCAAAAGTAATAGTTTCTGATCCAAGATTTATAACGCCCACAAACACTTCACCCCGATATCCAGCATCAACAACTCCACCAAGAGTCTTAAGACCTTTCTTGTGCGAGAGTCCACTTTTATCCCAAATGAGACCAACGTAGCCATCAGGGATTTCAAATGCAATACCTGTGGCCACCTGCGTTCGCATCATAGGAGCAATTTCTAACGCCTGAAGAGTATACAAATCCATTCCCGCATCGGTTGCATGTGCAAATGTAGGAATCTTTGCATCTGGGTGGAGTTTTTTAATGTGTAGATTCATGAGTACAACCGCAATCTAAGCTTTTTGCAAGCGAGCTATTTCCTTTCGGAGGATAGCGTCAATTCGTGTGGCAAGTTTTTCGAAATCTTTTTCTTTGAAACCTCTCGTTGTTTCTGCCGCTGTTCCTAGGCGAAGTCCTGACGGATCCATTGGGGAGCGAGTTTCTCCTGGAATGGTATTTTTGTTCACTACAATCCCCTCTTTCTCAAGCACTACACTCGCCACATCTCCAGGAAGACCTTTACCATTCATCCATGTGTCAACAAGTAAAAGATGTGAATCTGTACCTCCTGTAACAATTCTCCATCCGTGTTTCTGGAGTGCTTTTGCAAAGACTTTGGCATTTACAATAATCTGCTTTGCGTATGTTTTAAACTTTGGTTCAGCCGCTTCTTTGAGTGCCACAGCCACAGCTGCAATTTGATTCATATGTGGTCCACCTTGAATCCCTGGGAACACTGCTTTATCGATTTTTGCTGGCAAATTTCGAGTATCAATTTTTGAAAATATGAGAGCGCTTCGCGGTCCTCGAAGTGTTTTGTGTGTCGTGGTTGTTACCACATCTGCATATGCAAATGGCGCAGGATATGCACCACCCGCTACAAGCCCTGAGAGGTGCGACATGTCGCAGAGAAGGAGTGCTCCACACACATCCGCTATCTCTCGAAATTTTTTCCAATCCACTTTACGAGGATATGCTGTGTAGCCAGCAATAATCAAGTACGGTTTTTCTTTGAGCGCAATTGCTTTGATATTTTCATAATCAAACACTTCTGTTTTTTCATCAACGCCATACGGAACCTGCTTCCACAATTTTCCTGTTGCAGACACACTGTGTCCGTGTGTAAGGTGTCCTCCATGATCAAGACGAAGTCCCATTACCTTTTCACCAATTGGCACGAGTGCGAGAAGTGTGGCAAGGTTTGCAGGAGATCCAGAAAGAGCTTGCACGTTCACCGCCCAATTTTTTGGAGAAAGTCGAAATGCTTTGAGTGCACGTTCCTGACAAAGCTTTTCTACTTTGTCAGCATTTTCTTGCCCGCGATAGTAGCGACGGCCAGGATAGCCTTCTGAGTACTTATTTACAATTTCCGAAGCGAGTGCCTCACGCACATCATCTGAACAATAGTTTTCCGAAGCTATCAAAGTCACTGTTTTCTTTTGACGCATTTTTTCAGCCTCGAGAATCTTTTTAAGTTCTTTGTCTTTCATCCAAAAACTATATCATTTTATAAAAAATCACCTAAAT
>DALYEZ010000009.1:0-12886 GCA_031972295.1 Minisyncoccota bacterium
TTGTGCGGGATAAGAGAATCGAACTCTTGTCCCCTGCTTGGAAGGCAGGTATTCTACCACTAAACCAATCCCGCGATGGATATATCCTAACACAGCTAATTATAATTGGAAATCTTCTTAACTTGGTCGGAGTGCAGGGATTCGAACCCTGAGTCTTTGGTACCCAAAACCAAAATGTTAGCCGTTACACCACACTCCGAATGTACGAATGATAGCACGAAACGTTGAAGAATCAATCTTTTAGTTTAGGATAGGATTTTCTAAACATCGCACTTTTGCTTGCTTGGCCGTTTGATCGATATAGATACAAAGCAAAATTGTTTTGAAAGAATTTGTTTCGGGATGTTTCATCAAGTAGTACTCTATCGCCTTCCCCATTTTTTCTGACTTTGCAGGGGTAAAATTATCCCTAGGATCTATGTTCCCTACTGTTCCACGTGAAATATTAATTGATTTAACTTCAATAAAGTGCGTTTCACCACATTTTTCCACAACGATATCAATTTCTCCATGGTAGGTTTTAAAGTTCTGTGTAACAAGAGAAAAACCTTTAGAAATAAGCCATTTTAAAGCAATGTCCTCCCCAAGTACCCCAATGTTTGATTTGTTTCTACCTATACGTTTTTCCATAAATGTTTCACGTGTAACTTTTTTAGAGCTTTTTAGCCCTTGAAAGTACTTTTTTGTATTGTCTTAAAAATACCCTTATTTATAAACGTATTTCTACAATTAAAGACTTACTATGTATATATTCTATACAAAAATGTCCTATGTTATCAACAATACCCACAGCTTTATCCACAGTTTTATTAAAAAATAAGGATTTTTTTGGTGGATAACTAAGTGTTCTTTACAGATGTCTTTAAAAAGTCTTTTAAGGAGAATGATGAATTTTTAAAGAGTAAATATTTTTTCTTTTGTGCGGGTAGGGAGAATCGAACTCCCGTCTCATCCTTGGCAAGGACGTGTTCTACCACTAAACCATACCCGCTTTATGTGAAGGTAGTATACGATATATGGCTTTTTTTTACAATAAAGCGTATACTCTTTTCATCACAGATATATGCTCCTGTGGTGAAATGGATATCACAATGGTCTTCGGAACCATTATTGGGGGTTCGAATCCCTCCGGGAGCACCAAAGTAAATAAAAATCTGTGAATCTCTCTATGAAATTCACAATACCAGAAGAGGTTCTTAATATCGTAAAAACATTGCAAAACAAGGGTTTTGAGGCATATATAGTGGGTGGCTCAGTTCGAGATCTCATCATGGCTCGAAATCCAAAAGATTGGGATATTACAACAAATGCAAATCCAGCACAGATTCAGAACATTTTCCCGCGCACTGTGTACGAAAATACGTTTGGTACCGTTGGTGTTGTTACTGAAATAGATGATGTGTTACTCAGTGAAAAGCAAGATTCATTACGAGTGGTGGAGGTAACGCCATACCGGACTGAAGGGAAGTATATTGATAGTCGGCACCCTGAAATGGTTGTCTTTGTGCAGTCATTAGAAGAAGATCTCTCTCGACGAGACTTCACCGTAAACGCAATCGCGTATGATCCAGTCAAAGGTGTACTAAAAGACCCATTTGCTGGTGAAAAAGACATAAAAGACAAAATTATACGGACAGTTGGAAATCCAGAAGAAAGATTCAGTGAAGACGCTTTACGCCTTATGAGAGCTGTTCGTTTCAGTGCTCAGCTTGAATTTTCTATAGAAAATGACACCCAAGAGGCAATTAAAGTGTTACACGGGAAACTTTCTTTAATTTCTATTGAGCGAATTAGAGATGAATTTGTTAAAATACTCCTTTCTGATAACCCAATGTTAGGACTTTTCATGTGTAACGCATTGGGTCTATTGCAACATTTCTTGCCAGAACTTGAGATGGGGGTTCACGTGAAACAAAATCAGGCTCACAGTTTTGATGTTTGGGGACATAATTTACGAACATGCCAGCATGCAGCAGACAAAAAATGGGGCCTTGATTTGAGATTAGCTGGCCTTTTTCATGATATAGCAAAACCACATACTCGACGATGGTCAAAAGAGAAAAACGACTATACTTTTCATGGACATGAGGTTGTTGGTGGAAAAGTTACACGTGAAATAATGTCTCGAATGAAGTTTTCACGTGAAATGATAGATAAAGTGTCGACTCTAGTTCGTTGGCACATGTTTTTCTCAGATACAGAACAAATCACACTTTCTGCCGTTCGACGAATTGTTTCTCATGTTGGAGAGCAAAATATATGGGATTTAATGAATTTACGTATATGCGACAGAATAGGGACAGGTCGTCCGAAAGAAAACCCTTATAGATTTAGAAAGTACAAAGCAATGGTAGAGCAAGCCCTCCGAGACCCAATATCTGTAAAAATGCTTAAAATGAATGGGGAACAGATAATGGAAGTTACAAAGCAGGCTCCTGGTCCAAAAATAGGTTACGTTCTCCACGCTTTACTTGAAGAGGTTCTTGAGGATCCAGAAAAAAATACTTTTGAGTATCTGAGTCAAAAAGCAAAAGAGCTTATTATTCTAGATGTTGAAAGTTTGAAACTTATGGGGGAGCAAGGGAAAATTAAAAAAGAGAAAGTTGAGGCTGGGGAAGTAGAAAAGTTACATATGAAACATAATGTTTCTAAGTAGCTTATTTTAAGTAAATCTCTTTTGAGAGAGCTATAAGGTCATCATGAGTCATCGGTACTTCGTCATGTGTTGTAAATGTATCATGTTCATATCGTGGAATAATGTGAAAGTGTGTATGAAAGACTTCTTGTCCTCCTTGAGATTCGTTGTTTTGTTGTATTTTAAGCCCTGTTGCTCCAAGTCCTGTGTAGATATGCTGCGAAAGCCTTCGGACAACGGACATAATTTTCAAAAGATCTTCCTCGGCGATATCAAGAATATTGCGTGAGTGAATTTTAGGGACAACAAGAGTGTGTCCTTTTGTCCTTTGGCTTTTAGATAAAAAAGCAAGAACAGAATCATCTTCGTAAACTTTATAGCATGGTATTTCACCAGCAATTATTTTTTCGAATACTGTTTTCTCGTGCATGTAGTTTAGTATAGCAGTCTTTAAAATGGGAAAGTAACCCCATGCTATACTTCTTGAAATTGTATGAACTATGAGGTTAGAAATACACTCGGAAAATCAGAGTGGCAAAAAGGTGCCTCACCCCTCCTTACTCTTTTGCTTGATAATAGGCAAATCACAAATTCCCTCGAATCTTTTTCCCGTCCCGATTATGAAAAATCTATTCAAGACCCGCTTACTATTTCGGGAATGTCTCGGGCAATAGAGAGAATATTACATGCGTTGAATAATAACGAGCATGTTGCTATATATTCTGATTACGATTGCGACGGTATACCAGGAGCCGTTGTTTTTTCTGATTTTTTTAAGAAGATAGGATATGAAAATATCACTTTTTACATACCGCACCGACACAAAGAAGGGTATGGTTTGAACATTGTGGCTATGGACACTCTTTGTAAAAAAGGAGTCAACCTTATCATTACTGTTGATTTAGGCATTACAAACATAAAAGAAGTAGCACACGCAAAACAGATAGGTATGGATGTGATTGTAACTGACCATCACCTACCTCATGTCGAGATTGTGGATGGAGTCGAGAGACAGATATTGCCTCCCGCATATGAAGTTATAAACATGAAAAAAACGGATGAGACATATCCTGAAACAATGTTGTGTGGATGTGCAACTGCCTGGAAAATAGTATGTGGACTCTTGGCATATTCACGGAGTGAGAGTGTGGAAAAAATAGGAGTCTGGGGCGCAAAGATTGCAGAGATTCCTTATGGTTGGGAAAAGTGGTCACTGGATATGGTGGGCCTTTCAACAATTGCTGATATGGTTCCACTTACTGGAGAGAATAGAGTTCTTGCGTACTACGGCTTGAAGGTGTTGAGAAAAAGCAAACGTCCAGGATTGCGAGCGCTTCTTGCAAGTGCCCGAGCAAACCAGGATTCACTTACAGAAGATGATGTTGGTTTTACAATTGCTCCCCGCCTCAACGCCGCTTCGCGCATGGACACACCAGAGCTCGCATTTACTCTATTGTCGACCGATAACCCTGCTCAATCTCATGAGCTTGCTAAGACACTGAACTCTTTAAATACGACACGGAAAGAAAGCGTTAGTTCTATAATGAAAGAGGTTCACAAAGATCTAAGCAAACAAGAACTTCCAAGTGTGATTGTAATTGGAAATCCAGCATGGTCGGCAGGTGTGCTTGGATTAATTGCGAGCAAAGTTCTAGATACGTATAGTAAACCTGTTTTTGTGTGGGGAAGAGCGGAAGAAGAAAACCAATTCAAGGGATCATGTCGCTCTGATGGGTCAGTGAATCTTGTTGACTTGATGCTTGGAGTGGATACAAATGTTTTTTTGCATATGGGGGGACATGAACTTGCTGGAGGATTTTCTGTACTCAGAGAGCACATACATACCCTTGAAAGCAACCTTGTGCAAGCATATGAATTGGTCAAGAAAATTGATTATGTTTCTGCAAAAAATGTTTTTGTCGATTGTGAACTCCCGATCTCGTATGTGCATTACAAAACAATGGATGACATAGATAGCTTAGCGCCATATGGTATAGGAAATCAAAAACCAACATTTTTATTTAAAGATCTTGAAATAATCGAAGTACGACATTTTGGTAAAGAGCAAAATCATTTAGAAATGAAATTAAAAAAATCCGATGGGGAAATAAAAGCATACGGATATTTTATGGGTAGCCATAGTTTTGAAAAAAACATTGGTCTGCTTGAAGTTGGAAAAAGAATTTCTGTCGTGGGTCAACTAGAACGAGATTTGTACGGATCGCGCAAGAATATAAAAGTGAGAATTGTGGACATCATTTAAAAAATAAAAAAGTAGCCAGACCGCAAGGGCTGGCTACAAAATCCGGGAGGGGTTTCCGGAATACTTATTTTTCTTCCTCGAAGCCATCCCCAAAGGTTAGGGTTTCCCGGTGGACAAATGGACGAAGAAAACCGTATTGAGTGATTCGAGGTGCAAAGTCAGTAGTCCCTGACTCACTTCCCACTACATTGTGAGAGGTTGTGGGTGAGTATCCACCCGCAAGCTCTGTGATGTACGTCACTCCTGCAAACCTTCCTGCGTCTGGTTGTACATCAACCAGGATTCGAAGGGTTAGGTTCTCAAATGTCTGTGGGACGATATTTACCCCACAAAAATACGAGTGTGTGGTGAGTATTCTTCCTACGCAGTCGCTCAGGAGGGGAATGGAGATCAATACGTTCTCACCCTGGTCTACCACCCGCAAGTTCATGAGTGTGCTGTCGATCACAGGCATTCCTGTCTCGAGGTCGAGCTCGTTCCAGTTTACAGGAGCAAAACTGGGACCATCTCGTTTGAGGATGATCATCAATTTGTTCATTGTCGTCAATCCGTGTACTGGGAAATTCGCAGTGAATCGAATTCTGGAGAGTTCGACATCCGTCGAATCCGGGTAAATGGTAGCAGTCTCCTGGTCTGGTGACGCTTGTACAAAGGTGACGGGCCCAGGATCGCTACCTGCAAGGGCAAGTTTTGAAAAGACCAAAAAACAAAGAACAAGGAACGCTTTCATGGCAACCTCCTTGGCTGCAGTTGGGTGAGTTTATAATACCACAAAACAAATCTTTGTAAATACAATCACCACTACACGAGATGTTAGGATTATATTCATGATACATATCTATACTGATGGTGCCGCACGAAATAATCCAGGTAAAGCTGGTTGGGGAGTGGTCATTGTTGATGTGGAAAAAAAAGTTGTTGTTGAGCTTGGAGGAGCATCACCACACGCAACAAATAATCAGATGGAGCTCACTGGCGCAATCAAAGCCCTTTCTTTTGTTTCACAAGATAAAAAATATAAAGGTCAAAAGATAGCTCTCTATACCGATTCTTCATATGTCATTCGTGGTATGAAACAGTGGGTAAAGACCTGGCAAAAAAATGGCTGGCAAACAAGTCAGAAAAAGGACGTTGAAAATGTCCGATTGTGGCAGGAGCTTGTTGAAGTGTCTTCAGATAAAGACATTGAATGGTTGTATGTCCCAGGACACTCAGGTGTCCCATTGAACGAACGTACTGATGTAATAGCGACTTCATTTGCAGATGGGAAGCCGGAGACCCTTTTTTTAGGTACACTAGAGAAGTACCCTTATGATGTGAGTGTTTCGAGTATTGTGAAACGCGCAACTTCAAAGAATAAGACGTCAAAAACAGGTTATTATATCGTTGTTAAAAATGGTGTTGTGTCTCGCTATGAAACGTGGGTTGAGTGTGAAAGAGAGGTTAAGGGCAAGAAAGGAGTTCGTTTTAAAAAAGTAGCTAATACAGAAGAGGAAAAGAAATTTTTAATTACATAATGTGAAACAGGTTGTATTTGCTGGTCTCGTAGGTCTTTGTTTCGGTATCATTTGTGCCGAGTGGCAAAATCTGTCGACTGTATTTTTGTATATTTGCCTTGTAATTTTTTGCGGACTTGCGGTAGTGCATTTTTTTGATCAAACAGTACGGACGTCTTCTTTCTGTACAGTTCTTATTTTTCTATGCGCGAGTAGTATTGGATTACTGCGCGTACAGTATGCGTATGAAACTATTCCTCATTCGTTACCAGATGAACAAACAACGGGAACGCAAATAATTACGGTTAAAATTGTATCAGCCTTAGATGTGCGTGAGAGCTCGCTTCGATTTATTGCTGAACCTCTTTTTCCAGATTCAAGTTCGTATAACGGAGAGCATATCCCCAACATACGGATAACAACAGACAGATTTTCAGATGTTTCATACGGCGACATTATTACTGTTGAGGGAAAAATATCGAGTATTGTGTCGAACAATGAAACATATGCGCGAGCGGGGGAGGCGTTTATCCGAAAGGGTGTGTTGTATGAGATGAAATCTCCGCGGATCGATGTTCTTGGCCACACTGGTGGGACCGTATTGAAACGATATGCGATTAAGGTTCATGATTTCATACAAGAAACAATTACTCGTTACATTGGGGAGCCAAGTGCTGGTTTTATAAATGGGATTTTAATTGGTGAAAAACATGGTCTCTCAAAAGAGTGGTATGACGCGTTCACGGCAATCGGACTTACGCACGTTATTGTTCTTTCAGGCTACAATCTTGCAGTCCTTTTTGCTTGGACACGCGCTCTGCTCAGACGGACTTCGTTTGTTGTGCAAAATACTTTTGGCGCACTGAGTGTTGTTACCCTTGTATTAGTCTCTGGTGCAGAAGCCCCCGCGGTGCGTGCCGGTATACTGGTACTTATTGTTGCTCTTTGTTCTGTGTTCTTGCGACAAAAAGATACCGCATACTTTTTGTCGGCTACTGTTTTATTGATGCTTGTATGGAACCCATTCTATCTTTTATACGATGTTTCATTTCAGCTCAGTGTTGCTGCAACATATGGCTTGGTCTACATTGCTCCGGTTGTGGAAACATACCTTAAGCGTTTTCCGAAAATTTTGGGTGAACTTGTTCGCGACACTACCGCAGCACAACTCGCAGTTCTTCCACTGCAACTTTTTTATTTCGGAAGTGTTTCCTCGATTTCTTTATTTGCAAATGTGGTTATTTTGCCATTCATCCCACTCCTTATGTTGTTAGGAACAGTCGTGTTGGCAACTTCCTTTATTCCAGGTGTTGCAATTGTTGTGGGAACAAGTACCGGCGTTATTGCAGATTTCGTACTTCTCCTAGTTAAAAAGATGAGTCTCATTGCAACTCCACTTCATTTTTCAATAGGTATACTAGGGTTAAGTGTTGTGTATATTTTTCTTATCCTTTTGATTCAGAAATATAAAAAAGTATGAAAAAAATATTTGTACCAATTTTATTTATTGCTCTTGCGGTAAGCTCGGTGTATGTAGTGCGTGAGGCGTCTGTTCCCGATGACCTTCGAGTCTCTTTTCTTGACGTAGGACAAGGAGATGCAATTTTTATACAAAGTCCAAGTGGTGTCCAGGTACTTATTGATGGAGGTAAAGACGCATCTATACTAGAGGAACTTCACAAAGTGATGCCTTTGTTTGATAGATCTATTGATGTTATTGTCGCCACGCACCCAGACGCAGATCATATCAGTGGACTTATTGATGTTGTAAAAAAGTTTCATGTCGGAGCGTTTCTTGAATCGGGTGCACAAAATGAAAATGGAGTTCAAGATGCACTTGAACGTACACTAGCTCAGAAAAGTATTCAAAGGAAAATTGCAAAACGCGGCGAAGTATATAATCTCGGGTCAGGTATTTTGCTGACCGTTTTGTATCCCTATAAAGATGTCTCTAAGGAAGAGTCTAATGCAGGGTCACTTATCATGAGACTTTCATACGGAGAGGATTCTTTTTTGCTCACCGGTGACGCGCCTGTCTCATCAGAACTTGTTCTTGTGGGGACTGACAGTACACACCTACAGTCATCTGTTCTTAAGTTTGGACATCACGGGTCAGACACATCAACAAGTATTTCTTTTTTACAAAATGTTCGGCCACTGTATGGAATTGTCAGTGCGGGAAAAAATAACTCGTATCATCATCCACATGAAGATGTACTTGAGCGTGCAAAAAGATTTAATATTCAAGTGCTATCAACAATAGAATTAGGAACTATAACATTCTCCACAAACGGAAGAGGGATAAAGGCTTTAAATCTTCCGGAGGATTTTCAAGGAGAGAAGTCTGAATAGATTTTAGTACAAGGTTTAAAGATGTGTCGCTTTCATCAAGTGCAAGTGAAAGCGATGCGTAAAGAGAATCAATTCCTTGAAGAATCCGCTTTGAATTTTTTTCTGCGTCAAGAACGCGTTTCTGTGCGGCTTTTAAGTCTCGCTCAAAGATATCTTGATCGTAGTTAGATTTTTTACATGAAACGAGAGCTTTGTCGTATAGTTGAACAACGCTTGCCTCATACTGCTCAACAACATTTTTGATAACTTTTGTTTTCTCATCAAGTGTTTTATCTACACCAGAAGAAAATGTAGTAAGTGAATCTTCGGTATTTTTTGTGTATAGAGAAATATTTTCAGAGATTGTTGCTACAGTGTTTTGTATTGTTTCTGATTGGTCAGGGAGTGCCTGTAAGTCATTAAGAATAGTTTCCAGTTCAAGTACTCGTGCCTCCGTTTTCTCTTGAATGTGCGCCACTTTATCGGCTTGTTTTTCTTTGACTGCTTTTAATGAAACAGCATCTTGTTCAAAAATCTTCGCCTTCGCAGTTTCCAATCGCTTGAGCTGGTTTATTTTTCCTTTCTCTAAATCAAGACATGTTTCTGCTGAAACGCTTTGTACACCAAAAGCGAAAATGAGGGCGAAGGTAAGAATTTTCAGTGTCGTTTTCATAAGTATTATTGAAATAAATCTTGCAAAGAAGTTTCTACATTTAACGACTCAGTGAAAGACTCATCAGCTTGTGTTCGAGAAGTTGCCTTAGATTGAGCATCTATTTTTGCAAGAATCTGACGGTCTTCTTTAACCTCAACACTACGAGCATCAGAAGAAAGTGAAGAAAATGTAGCTAGTTCAGGATTAGCAGATGGTGCAGTTTTGAGTGCCACTGTTCCTGTAGGAAGTGGATTATTTTGAGATGTCAGAATCATGACAAGTGCAAGAGCGGATGCAAAAACACTTCCGAAAAGAGGCATATAGTATTTTGACTTTACGGATCGTGCTAGAGGAGAAGGCTTTGCGGATGCAAGTGCGTGTTTTGTGTACCAGGTATGAGCGTCAGTGTATGAAGGATTAATAGAACGAAATGCCGAAATAACCGCAACAATAAGCGCGTGATCTTTGGTTTGGGGTTCTTGGTGGTTATATTTCATAGTCTATACCTTTATTTTTTAAGCTTACTCGGAGCTTTTCAAGGGCCCTTGAAAATGCTTTTCGAACAGAGACATCTGATTTTTCAAGCATTTCTGCAATTTCTGCATGAGAAAGGTTTTCTAGAAGTCTGAAAGTTAAGAGGTCTTTCTCTTCATCTTCGAATTCTTCGAGGCTTTCAAGAATAGAAACATAGAGTAATTGATTTTCTACAGTCTTCTCTGTATTTTCTTCAGAAATGAATGTTCCCCAGAGCTCATCAGGCACTGTTTCTGCCTGTTTTTTACGTTTCTCATCTATGAGCGTGTTTCGTGCGACCGTAAAAAGGTATTGAAGGGGTGAGGAAACCGTCTCTTCGATTTTCTGAATATGTTGAAAAACTTTTGAAAATGTTATTTGAGCACAATCTTCTGCTGTTTCCTTGTGTTTAAGTCGAATGAGCAAATACCGATACACAGGAGTATAGAGTTCACTAAAAAACTCATTGAATGCAATGGTTTCTCCGGATTTTGCTCGAGAAAGCAATTCCCAAAGATATTCGTTACGTTGTACATTATCTCCCGTCACAGATTATAACGAGAAGTATACCGCGATGTGACAAAAATGCCTACGCCGCAAGCTCGAGATGTTTTTTCGCCTTGATACAACGTGTACAGATTTTGATTCGAGATGCACCAGGAACTTGAGCCCATTGAAGATTAGGGTAACGACGTTTCGCGCCAGTCGGGGTAAACTTAGTAGCACGCACGCGGTTTGAGTATCCGCCTGCCACTTGGGTGCCTTTTTCACAAAGAATACATGTGCTTGCCATAGGTTTTTTGATTTCACAATGGTATCATAAGGTTTGACCAATTGCAAGAATAATAGTGCAAAAGAGCCTAATTTTGTTTCATGGAACCTATCCAAGTTATTTCAATCGTTATTTTGATACTTTCTATTGTCGCGCATGAGATTTCTCATGGGTATGCAGCGCTTGTTTGTGGTGATCCGACAGCAAAAATTGCAGGAAGACTTACCCCAAATCCACTAAAACATCTTGATTTTATTGGGTCTTTTGTTGTTCCTGTCATATTTTTTCTTACTTCTGGCGGAATTGCTGGCTGGGCAAAGCCTGTTCCTTATAATCCGTATATGCTACAAGGACGTTTCGCAGAACTCTTTGTTGCATCCGCTGGAATATTAATGAATATTACGATCGCTCTTATTTTTGGTGTTATTTATAAATTTTTACCATTAGAGCTTGGTATGAATGGGTATAGTGATGTTATTTTGACAATTATCTATATAAATATAGGTCTTTTTGTCTTTAATCTTCTTCCGTTCCCTCCTTTCGATGGTTTACGGATTGTGACAAGTTTTTTGCAGGGGTTTGGGGTTTCACGTACAAAGTTTTTATTTTTTGAAAACCCAATGTGGATTTTTGTTTCACTTATAATTGCTTTCAATATTTGGCCTGTGATTGCTCCTTTAGTACAGTTTATTTTTAAGTTGATTGTTTTCTAAGTAGTAAGGCTTACTTATCCACATCTAATAAAAGACAGTATTGTTGTCTTTTATTAGAACCTTATATATAATGGTTAAATGGTCAATTCCTGTTCTTCTCTGATACTTTCAAGTTACCCAGTTTTTTCTTTTTCGCACATGATTTCTGAGTCCATGGTTTGTAAAAAGTCTCTTCTATTGACATAACTAATTCATGAGGCATTTGCTTTTTTCAATCCTCATATTTGCAAGCCTTACTTCTTCAGTGAGCGCACTTGAGTCTGGAAGAATGTCGCTTCTTGACAGCGTCGCTTTTCGATTTTATTGTCGAATGGGAATAGTTTTTAGTCAGGATATAAAAAGGTGTGCCCTTGATGAGACAGAAAAATTTAATTTTAGCAACGCAGCAAACAGTCGGACACTTGCATCTCTCGGCGTCTCTCAACCGGTGTTACCTATTCAAGTTGTTCAGCAGGTAGTTCAAAAAATTATTGAAAAACCTGTCGAGACAATTACGTATCTTCAGGGCCCCGCTGGTCCTCAAGGAGAAAAAGGGGACGCTGGACTTCCGGGTGCTTCAGGTCGAGATATAACTTCTGGACTTGGTACATTGCCAATTTGGCTTGGGCTTGGAACAACTGGTGGAAGTACGGGTGTTGGAGCGACTGGTCCTGCCGGCCCCGCAGGCGCTGATGGTACAAGTACTACGGTATATTCAATAGCTACTTCAACGGAAGATATTACTGCTACAGGAACAATAACAACACTTGATTTTGTTGCAACAAATGCAACATCAACAAATTTTTTCTCTTCAGTTGTGAGATCTCTCTCGGGATTTTTTACAGACCTTTTTGCAGACAATGCAACAACAACAAACCTTGCCGTTACAGGAAATCTTTCTCTTCCTAATAATTCTATTTCGAATGCAAGTTTAGTAAATGCTGCATTCACACTTGCTACGAGTACAGGTATCGTTGGCGGTGGAACTGTATCGTTGGGCGGCACAACAACCATTGGACTTTCAAGTACAGGGGTTGCGGCAGGTACATATGGAAACACTTCAGAGGTTCCGGTCATTACTATTGATGCGCAAGGTCGAATCACCATTGCAACCACAACAACAATTACATCCGCGACGACTAACTCTGCAACAACGTCAGGAAATATTTTAACTTCAACCGTAAATAGTATTGTTGCAACAACAAGTCTCATTACATCAAACGTTGCTACTTCATCTGCAAATATTTTAACAACAATCGTAAATGGGATTACTTCAACCGTTGCAAACATTGTTAATTCATTTACACAGAGTCTTTCAAATAATATTCTTACAACTACCATTAACGGCGTCTCTGCAACGACAACAATTATAAGTGACAATACAATTAGTTTTGCAACATCAACGAGCGTCATTACTTCAACTGTTAACGGGGTGACTTCATCAACGTCACTAGCTAGTTTTTTTGCCTCCTCAACAACAAACCTCGCCACAACTTCAGGCAACATAATCACTTCAACCGTAAACGGTG
>DALYEZ010000009.1:12986-29955 GCA_031972295.1 Minisyncoccota bacterium
AAACGTAAACGGCGTGTCTTCAAACACCGCGGCAGTCAACTCAAATGATCTTTCATTTGCAACTTCAACAGGAATTCTTACGAGTAATGTGAATGGAGTTGCAACATCAACGACGCTATCCCTCGCGAACCTTCCAGGATTAATTAATCTCACATCGCAAGTAAGTGGTGTTTTGCCAGTTATAAATGGCGGCACAGGCACATCTACTGCTCCGACACTTGGGCAGATACTTGTTGGTGATGGCTTAGGTGGGTATGGTTTTATGGCAACATCATCTCTTGGAGCGCTAACTCCTCCAGCTGGATCAAATACACAACTTCAATTTAATGATAGTGGTGCATTTGGTGCGACATCGACATTAGTGTGGGACAATTCAGCAGCCGGAAGATTAGGAATTGGTACTACAAGTCCGATGTCAGTATTTGCAATTAATAATCGTCGACCAATAGTGACGCTTCGAGATAACTTTAGTACTCAGACTTGGCAGATGCGTGTAGGTGGACCAGTACTTGGAAATACTGATTTTGATATTTTTAGTTTGACTACAAATCAAGTTGCTCTCAGTGTTAAAACTGATGGTAATATTGCAATCGGATCAAGTACTATCCCTGCAAACAATAGTCGCTTGTTTATTTATGGTGGTGGTAATGGTGCAAATATTGATGTTCGTGGTGATCCAGGAGTAAGTGATCAGGCAGTAATTGAGCTTGAGGGTTCTGATTATGATTCAACGCCAAATTCCGTTCGCCTTCAATATTTCGGACCAAATGGAATTGGTTCAACGGCTGGATTTACACATCAAAAATTAGGAATACTCGCTTTCCAAGGTGCTACGAACGCGCTTATTGGAACAATCGATACAAAACCACTTATTTTTATTGCTGATTTTGCTGAACGAATGCGACTCACTGAGACCGGCAGCCTCGGCATCGGCACCACCACCCCTGCAGCCACTCTTGGTATCGCAGGCAACATCTTTGCATCTTCTACCGCAACATCAACATTCCAAGGTAGTGGTATTAACCTCACTAGTGGTGGCTGCTTCGCAATCAACGGAGTCTGTGTAGGTGCAGGTGGTTCAGGAATTTCATCATTAAATACTCTTACTGCTTCAACTCAAACCTTTGCTACAACAACAGACACAAACATCACGATGAGCATCGTTTCATCTGGCTCAACACACACGTTCACTCCAGGCTTCACAGGAACTTTGGCTGACGCTCGAGTTGCCGACAATCTCACTATCTCAGGTGGAACAATTGAAAATACACCAATTGGAGCCGCAACTCCTTCAACTGCAGTGTTTACGAATGCGACGACGACGAATTTAAACATTATTTCACAACTGACACTTAATGGACTTTTTGGTACTGCAGGGCAAGCACTTGTATCAAATGGAACAAGTTCATCACCGACATGGCAAGATGTTGTTGGTGGAGGCGGTTCATTACAAAGTGCATACGACACTGGTGCCACAATAGAAACAACTGCCGGAACGCCTGTAGTTATTACTGAAACCACCGCTGCAGTAGGTTCACATGACCTTCTCCAGCTTACAGCAAATCCTGCAACAGGTGGAACGTACTCTGGTGATGCGCTCCAGATCACTATGGATGCGGTTGATGCAAATGGAAATACCGGTAACGGACTTGCTATTATTGTTGACCAATCTCAAGTTACAGGCAGACCAGTTCTTATTGAAGATGATGGAGGAGTTGATTTATTTGCAGTTGCAGAAAATGGCGGACTTACGGTAGGTAGTGGGCAATCTCGTGCAGATGTTACTGTGTTTGGAGATTTAATAAAAAAAGGACTTGTTGGCAGTACAGCATTAGCCAATATCAATTCAATTTTTGTCTATGACACAACACGTGATAGTGATGGTGGCGCATGGACAAATGATCTAAGGGCATTAGATAAAAGTTGGTATACCGAAACAAAAGACGATGCAATTGGAGATCCTTGTGTGGTATCAACAGACGATCGTTGCGGAACGTCAGATTTTCCAAAGAAAGCTATTATTGTTTCAACTAACGACGCAGTTTATATTTTTGATGCAATCCGAAACCTAATGTGGATGAAGTTCACACAAAGCGGGGGAACATTTGCTCTTGGTGCTGATACCAATAATAACCCATCAGGAGTTTTCGCACTTAATGGAGTTGTCTATGTTGGAACAAATGGTGCATCAGGAACAGGAATGTATGCAATTGATTTTTTCCAAGACAGACTTCTTAATTACGACTCTGTGGACAGAACGCAAGGTGATAAAAACATAGCAAACAGAAACACGACCGTAGCGTACGCGACAAATGCAATCACCGCACTTTCAATTTTTAGCAATGTGGTTAATGATGTTCATGGCGCAGTCATTGCTGGTTCTACTATCACGCTTATAAACGGTGGACCACTAAACGGAGGTGTATTTATTGGTGCTGCAACCGATGATGGGGCATCAATTATTAATGTCTCTTCAGGAAAGGTTTTGCGATATGCTGACGGCGCGACAACTGACGATATAAATCAGATTTGGATTACAAAACGTGGACGTTTGTATTTGGCAAATGAAACTTTACTTGAAATTGAGCGTTACAACGATATTGAAACTTCAACAGCAAACGATGCCACACCTGATGATATTTTTGACGAACAAACAGCAAATCTTCCAAATGCGTTTAAAGCGGTACCTACATTTGCAACTACTCCAGATGCTTTATGGGTAACAGAAAGAAGTTCATTTGCACAAAGTACTATTGATACAGCTTTTGCAGATACTGTTTACTATGGACACAGTGCGGGACTTACTGAAATTCACGACGTCATTACTCCTTCAGCTACAGTTATAGGATGGTCGAAGTTTTATAATACAGGAAGTACCACCCCTTACATGTCAGGTACACCACGTGGAATGTTCTCGTTTTCCGAAACCGCAGGTGACCTTTTGGACTCGACTATTCGTAACAGTGTTCTTGAGCCGGAAGTTCCGCCAACGTATGGAGTAAATGGTGTATATGGTACGGGACTCTCATTTAATGGAAGTTCACAGTTTTTATGTTCGGATGCGAATAATGATGGAACATGTGATACGGATACGGATTTTAACGTAGGGTTGATTTCTTTCCATGTTGAGCTTTGGTTTAGACATCCAACCGCGATAGCTGGTACTGACGTGTTGGTTGACCGCCGCTACACAGCCTTTGCTGCTGCAGAGGGTGTTGGGTATACAATTGAAATGAATTCATCGGGGCAAATTATATTTGGTATTCAAGACACAGCAGCAACTGCTGCCTACGATGACTCAGTAACATCAACGCAAACATTTAATGACAATGAATGGCACCATTTGGTTGCTGTTAATACGGACACCGCACTTTGTTTGTATATTGATGCAAAGCTTGCTGTTGCTTGTGATACGACACTTGCAGCAACTCTTACTTTAGACGCCTCACAAATCCTTTTCATTGGTGCTGATGGTGGTGGTGCCGCTGGCGCAAACTTTTGGGATGGTCAAATTGACGATGTCTATTTTGCAGGAAGTGGCGCTACTGTCTCGGACTCGCTCTCACAGGCACAAGTAAGACGAAAATATATTGCTGGACGACAAGCTCTTTCAAGAAGTTCTACGATTGCTACAGATGCAGAAACTTTCTCGTCAACAACAATTGGTGACTCTGCCGCAACGTGGGTACCAAACGAATTTGCTGGAAGTATTGTAGAAATTACAGAAGGTACTGGTGTGGGACAAACTAGACGTGTTGTTTCAAATACAGCTACGGTAATGTCGGTGTCTCCAGCCTTTACTGTCGCACCTGATGCAACTTCGAATTTTGAAGTTATGCCAGAACAGCTCTACGGTGCAACTAACGGGGTTACCTCAGTCACCGTCACAGATACAAATGTTTTAAGTAAAATTCAAACGATGTATGTAGGATCAAGTAATGGTTCTGATGCTGGCGGTGTTACTGCATTTCAAGGGTACGGTAGGTCATACGTGACAGATGTATACCATTCAGATGCAGGTAAAGTAAGCGACGCTGGTAGCGCGTGGTCGGGTACAGATGCAGATGATGTTACGGCAATTGGTGCAATAAACGGTACTGTTGCCATTGGTTCAACGCAGCAATTCTGGCTTGAAAAAGTAGATCAATACCTAGAGCAATCCATCGATCAAATTTCAAATAATATTGCACAAATGCAAATGGAGCTCCTTCAAGACGGACTCCTCGGCACCTCTCCGGAAAGTGGTTTCCTCGGCGGTGCTGACTTAGCTGAATACTATACATCACTTACGCATCTTGATTCAGGAACTATTGTTTCTGTAGATACATCATATCCAGACGCTGTAAAATCTTCTTCAAAGGCATATCAAAAAGATGTTTTGGGTGTTATTGCAACTCGACCAGGAATCATTCTCGGTGGAGCAACAGAAACTACGTATCCCGTAGCTCTTGTGGGGCGTGTACCGGTTAATGTAACTACGGAAAATGGTCTCATTAAAGCGGGCGACAGAATAACATCTTCATCACTATCTGGATATGGCATGCGAGCTACAAAAGCTGGTCGAGTAGTAGGTGTCGCTTTGGAAGATATGAACCCTGAACAGTTCAGTGCTTGTCCAAATAATATTGAAGGGGTCACCGAAAGACTATGCGGACAGGTAATGGTGTTTGTAAATCTTGTTGATTATTCTGGAATGTCGATAGCGGTTTTGATGAGCGAAGCAGAGGCAGGACTTACTTTTGACAGTGCAGAAAGTACAGAGATTGTTGCAACAACATGTATAAACACTGAAGGCTTTGCGACATCAACGAATGCAACTGGTTTGTGTGATGAAGGATTTGTATTAACAACAAGTACAACGACTGCGCCAACAATTGAAAATAGTACTGCAAGCACAACATCGCCAAGAATTTTTGACAGAGAAAATAAAATTATTGAGTATCTAAAAAGTATCCGGCCTGAAGCTGGTAACATTGGATTGGATTCGGAAATATTAACCGATCGTTTATCTGCAGCGTTTGAAGTGTTCACACCACAAGTTATTACCGAAGGTTTACGTGTGGACTACATCTCGGCTTTGTTTGAGAGCGTTGTCTTTAAGTCAGATGTTATATTCTTTGGTACACCATATTTCACCACTGACACCGCAGGCTTCGCTGTTGTGAAAGCGGGAGATACTCAAGTTGATGTTATTTTTGAAAAAGAATATTTAGAGAAACCAATTGTAAACGCAAGTATGGCAACTTCTGATGGTTTGCAAGTTGCTGGAGTACAGACTGCGATGATACAAGCAATCTTTGGAAAAGATATTCGCTTCCTAATCGCCAATGCCTCTACAACAGGGTTTACCATTTTCTTAAACAAAGTAGTTGATGAAGATGTTGAGTTCAACTGGATTGCACTCGCAGTAAAAGGTGCAAAGAAACATGAATCAAAAACTGCCACAACGACAGCTGTAGAGAATCCAGAAGTTGTTGTAGATGTAGAAAACAATGTGCAAGCAACCACCACGCAGGAAGAAATTGTACCCGAAGAAATAATACCAGTCGTTGATAATTCGGAAGATCCTATTGAAAATATTGAAACGGTGCCAGAAGAAAGTCTGCCGACGGAAATAATCCCAGAGAATGTTCCCGCAGAAGCTGCTAGTAGTACGGGAGCATCTTCTATTGAAAATTCACAAGAAAATGAATCAATATCAGATCCTGAGATTGCACCTGTTATCGTAGAGGAAGTTACACAAAATTAGTATGAAAATAAACACACAAGTAGTCACGGGTAAATACCACACACTAAGAAAAATTATTTTTTCAATAAGTTTGTTCGTTCTCGGTATTGCTGTCGGTTTTTTTATAAATGTCGCTACGAAAACAAGCGAAGTAAATAAAGATGCTAGTGAGTTGCGATTAGGTGTTGATGGGCTCACCAACCCGCTTTTGGAATGTGAAATTGGGGGTGATACTATTGCCTCACGTAAACTTGATTTTACTCCACAACTTATTAACTTTGTCGACACATTAAAAGAGTCAAAAAGTATTGAAAATGTTGGTGTCTACTTTCGTGATTTGAATAATGGTCCTATTGTTGGGATTAATCAAGGCGCTTCCTTTGCTCCGGCAAGTTTATTGAAAGTGCCAGTGCTTATTGCTTATTTACACTGGGCAGAAAAAACACCCTCTGTTTTAGATGAGAAAATTGTTTTTTCAGCGCCCGTAAACGTTGGGTATCAACAACAGTTCGCTCCAATGGTTCCACTTGAGGTTGGAAAAACGTATTCAGCTAAAGAGCTTCTTGAGACAATGATAAAATATTCTGACAATCAAGCCCTCGTCCTCCTCTTTAAGCGACTGCCGAAAGAATATCAGGATGATTTATACCAGTTATTAGGAGTTGATCCAAAATTAATTACTGATCCAACAGCAACTCTTACTGTTCGCCAGTACAGTATCTTTTTTAGAATTCTCTTCAATGCATCGTTTCTCTCTCGAGTGCATTCTGAGTATGCACTCGATCTCTTAACACAAACAAGTTTCACTGATGGCTTACGTGCGGGAGTGCCTGCTAAGGTTTTGGTGTCCCATAAATTTGGAGAACGAAAAATCGGAGACGATGTTCAGCAATTTCACGATTGTGGTATCGTCTACTATCCAAAACACCCCTATCTTCTGTGTGTTATGACTCGAGGTAATAATGTTCCCGATCTTGTTGAGTCTATTCAAAAGGTTTCAGATTTTGTGTACCAGACGATTGATAAACAATATAAAGAATAGTTTTATTGTGTACAGACATTTTAATGTGATAAAATTTAACATATGAAACGATTTTTACTTCCATTTCTTGTTATCTTATTGATTGCCATGACAGCCGTTGCTGTTTATTTTTATCAAAAAACTAATAGCATAAGTCCAGCTGCTCAGGCGGAAAAAGAGGCAGAAGAGCTTGTGGTTCGGGTAGGGAAGCTTATTTTGCTCCCCGAAGGAGAAACACCAACCGTTGCGACTGTAAGTGACCCAGAACGTCTTAAAGATCAACCTTTTTTCGCAAAAGCTAAGGTTGGGGACAAGGTTTTACTCTACCAAACTTCAAAAAAGGCTTATTTGTATGACCCAGTAAATAATAAACTTTTGGAAGTTGCCCCAATTAACCTTGGTGCAAATGAGGCCATGGGCACCGAAACCTCTTCTAGATAAAGCTTTTGAATTGACTCAAACTCTTTTTCCTGTATAATTGTCGGCATCGCGTTATATGCGTGTTTTTGCGTCCGCATTCGAATAGATGAGTGCTGGCTTAGCTTAAAATTAATAGGTTTAATAAAAACAAATAGTACATTATGGCAGAATTTAATCGATCAAAACCACACTTAAATGTGGGAACAATTGGTCACGTAGACCACGGAAAGACTACTCTTACTGCGGCTATTCTTAATGTTCTTGGACTTGCTGGTAACACAGTAAAGCTTCGAGGAATTGACGAAATTGACAAGGCTCCTGAAGAAAAGGCGCGAGGTATTACTATTTCACTCTCACACAATGAGTATGAAACAGCATCTCGACACTATGCTCACATTGATGCTCCAGGTCACGCCGACTACATCAAAAACATGATTACTGGTGCCGCTCAAATGGACGGTGCGATTCTTGTGTGTGCTGCAACAGACGGACCAATGCCACAAACACGAGAACACATCCTTCTTGCAAAGCAGGTAGGTGTACCTCGAATGGTGGTGTTCTTGAACAAGTGTGACATGGTAGATGATGAAGAAATGATTATGTTGGTGGAAGAGGAAATCCGAGAACTCCTTACAAAACAAGGGTTTGACGGAGCAAACACTCCTATTATCCGAGGTTCAGGTCTTAAGGCTCTCGAAGCAAAAGACATTAACGATCCTTGGGCACAGAAAGTTTTGGAACTCATGAATGCGGTAGACACATGGATTGAAGTGCCAGAACGAGATACAACAAAACCATTCCTTATGCCAGTAGAAGACATCTTCACTATTGAAGGTCGTGGAACTGTGGTAACAGGAAAGATTGAGCGAGGTATTGTAAAAGTTGGTGAAGAAATCGAAATCGTTGGTCTTAAAGACACAATGAAGACAATTGTTACGGGTATTGAAATGTTCAACAAAACTTTGAATGAAGGTATGGCAGGTGACAACGCCGGCATCCTTCTTCGAGGTGCGAAGAAAGAAGATATTACTCGTGGACAAGTTCTTGCGAAACCAGGAAGTGTGAAGCCTCATACAGACTTCGAATGTGAAGTGTATGTTCTTAAAAAGGAAGAAGGTGGACGACATACACCATTCTTCAATGGTTACAAACCTCAGTTCTACGTTCGAACAACAGACGTAACAGGAGACGTGACACTCGCCGCTGGCACAGAAATGGTTATGCCTGGTGACAATGTTAAATTTACTGTTAAGCTCGTTGCGCCTATCGCTCTTGAAGAGCAAGGACGTTTTGCGATCCGAGAAGGAGGTAAAACTGTAGGAGCCGGTGTGGTAACAAAAATTATCGCCTAAAGCAAAACCGTATCTTAAAGAGGTTCTCTCTTTGAAACGGCGACTGCGTACCCCCTTTGTACTATGACAGTAACAGCAAAAACAGCTACTCCTAAAACAAAAGCGCCAAAAGCAGGCGTGGAAAACAAGCTGCGCATTCGCATTCGAGCCTACGAGCACAAGATTCTTGATATGTCTATAAAGCAAATCATGGATGTTGCTGAACGATACGAAGCTCAAGTTCTTGGTCCTGTGCCACTTCCAACAGATATTAAGAAGTACACTGTGAACCGAGCAACCTTCGTGTACAAAGATGCACGTGAGCAATTCGAAATGCGAATTCACAAACGAATGCTTGATATCGTAAACCCTTCACAAAAACTTGTTGAAGCACTTACGAACCTTACACTTCCATCTGGTGTTGATATCGATGTGAAGATGATGTAAGAAGAGACCATTACAAACCTATTAATTCGTATGAACCGCCTCTGAGCGGTTCCTCTGCGCTATATGAAATTCTTACTTACAAAAAAAATGCATATGACACAGTTCTATGATTCTCATGGAACTGCGTTTCCCGCTACCGTTCTTACGGTAGACAACAACCTTGTGACTGCAATCCGAACCGTTGAAAAAAACGGCTACTCAGCAGTCCAGGTTGCCTCGTTTGAAAAACGAACAAAAAACACTTCAAAGGCGGCTCTCGGAAATCTTGGAGGCAAAGCTTACGAACGTGTTCAGGAATTTCGAATCGACACTCCAACTATGAACGTTGGTGATGTCTTTACTGCTGATACATTTGCCCCAGGTGAAGTTATCGCAGCAACCGGAGTTTCTAAAGGAAAAGGTTTCCAAGGTGTGGTTAAACGCCATGGATTCAAGGGAGGACCTCGAAGTCACGGACAGAAACACTCTGAACGTGAGGCAGGTTCTATTGGTGGAGGTGGGCGAGCTGGAGGACGTGTTGCTAAAGGCATGCGTATGGCCGGCCGAATGGGTGGCGATCGAGTCACTATCAAAAATCTTACCGTTCTTGCAACAGACAAAGAAAACGGCGTTATCCTTTTGAAGGGTGCCGTTCCTGGAAAGCGAGGCGATATTATCGAACTTCGATCACTATAATAATATGGAAAAAACACTATATTCAATAAAAGGAACGAAGGCCGGTAGTATCACACTCCCAAGTTCTCTTTTCGAAGCAAAATGGAATGCTGACCTTGTGCACCAGGTTATTACTTCTATGGAGTCTAATCAGCGTGCAAATACTGCTCACACACAAAACCGTGGTGAAGTAGAAGGCTCACGTGCAAAACCATGGAAACAAAAAGGAACAGGACGTGCTCGTCATGGTGACAAGCGTTCTCCAATCTGGAAGGGTGGAGGTGTAACACATGGTCCTCGAAATGATCGAAATTACAAGAAGACAATTACTCAGGCGGTGAAGAATGTTGCCCTTGCAAGTGTTCTCTCGCGAAAAGTAAAAGGTGACACAGTGCTTTTTACTGAAAAAGTAAATCTTACCGATGCAAAAACAAAAGATGCTGCAGGTATTCTTGCAACACTTTCAAAAATTGACGGAGCAAAAAATATCACACGAAAAGACGCTCGCGTTTGTCTTGTGGTAGCAGAAGCTCCACGCGCACTTATAAATAGTTTCCGAAATCTTCCACAGATTACTTTGGTAAGTGCTCGGCAGCTTTCTCCTCAAGATATCGTAATGAGTCGATACGTTATCGTCACTGACGCTGAAGCAGCAGTGAGTGTATTACAAGCCCGAATCGAAAAATAATATGGCACGAACAAAAAAAGAAACAAAAGAGGTTGTAGCAACAAATGTGTTCGCTCTTATTCCTCGCGTGACAGAAAAAACTTCGATTCTTACTGACAAATCTGTATACACGTTTGATGTTCCTGTTACTGCAAATAAGCTTGAAATCAAAAAAGCGTTTGTTGCAAAATACAAGAAGAATCCAACTAAGCTCCACATCGTACGCATGGCTCCCCAGAATGTGTTTAAAAGTGGTAAGCGTGGTATGCAATCAGGATACAAGAAGGTAGTCGTGTATCTTAAGAAGGGTGAGACTATTGCATTTGCAGCATAATATCTATGAAAACATATAATCCTGTAACGCCATCACAACGAAATCGAGTATCGGTACCTTACCGAAAATACTTGACAGTGAATGAGCCACACAAAGCCCTCACGACTGGTTTCAGACGTGGATCGGGACGTAATGCGTTTGGTCGCATCACAACTCGTCACAAGGGAGCTGGACACAAGCGAAATTATCGAGAGGTAGATTTCGTGTACGATAAAAAAGATATTCCTGCTCGTATCGAAACTGTTGAATACGATCCAAACCGATCAGCATTCATCTCACTTGTTTGTTACCGAGACGGCGAGCGTCGATATGTGGTGTCTTCTAAGAACACAAAGGTTGGTACAACATTTATCGTTTCAGAAACAGCGCCACTTACTTTTGGAAACAGAACCACTCTTAAAAATATTCCTGTAGGTACATTCGTATACAATGTTGAGCTCAAGCCTGGTGCTGGAGCAAAACTTGGACGATCAGCTGGGAACTACATTGAGGTAGTGGCGCATGACCTTGGGTACGCATCACTCAAACTTCCTTCTTCAGAAGTTCGAAAAGTGCCTGATACATGTTGGGCATCTATTGGTGAAGTTTCAAATGACGAATATCGTCTCACAAACCTCGGTAAAGCTGGACGTGCACGATGGCTTGGTATTCGGCCAACTGTTCGTGGTTCAGCTATGAACCCGGTGGATCACCCATATGGTGGTGGTGAAGGACGACAAGGACGTGGAACCAAACGACCGAAGACCCAATGGGGTAAGGTAACTGGTGGTCGAAAAACACGTACTCCAAAGAAATACTCAAACGTTCACATCGTGACGCGTCGAGCAAAGAAATTACGAAAATAACCTTTGACGCCTGGGTCTTTGCGTGCTATTCTAGCAAGCAGAGAGCCTGCCTAGGCTCATTTTTCTACTCATGACACGATCACTCAAAAAAGGTCCATTCGTTGACGAACGAGTACTCAACAAAGTACTTGGTAAACGACCTGAAACTACAGGGCCTATTAAAACATGGATCAGACGAAGCGATATCTCTCCAGAAATGGTTGGGTTCACATTCCAGGTATACAACGGTAAAAACTTTATCGACGTACTTGTTACCGAAGACATGGTTGGACACAAGCTCGGAGAATTTTCTCCTACTCGAAAGTTCACCCGTCACGGAGGTAAGATGCAGAAAGAGCTTGATCAGAAGAAGAAGCAAGCCGAGATAGATTCTGCTAAAACTGCCAAAGCAACGACTGAATCTAAGCCAGCAGCAAAGAAATAATCTATGAAAGCTCAACTTACAAATTACCGACAAGCTCCACGAAAAGTTCGCCTCGTCGCAGACCTCATTAAAGGAAAGAAAGTTTCTGTTGCTCTTGAGCAGCTCACTTTCTTACCAAAACGTGCGGCCGCACCAATTGCACTCCTTCTCCGTTCTGCTATTGCAAACGCTAAAAACACAACTTCTGCACAAGAGGGAAGCCTCTTTGTAAAGAATATTCGTGTTGATGCCGGCACAGTACTGAAGCGTATGATGCCTCGAGCACGAGGGTCTGGCGCTCAGATATTAAAGCGATCAAGTACGGTAGTGTTAGATTTAGAACAAAAATAATATGCCACATACAGTACATCCCTACGCACACCGACTTGGTATTCTTCGAGACTGGAGAAGCCGATGGTTTGCTGACACAAAAGACTTCAAGACACTCCTCCGAAGTGACGTATTTCTTCGTGAGTATCTCACAAAGAAGCTCCGTACTATGCACGTTTCATCTATTGAAATTGAGCGTGGTTCAAAATCTTCTCGTATCATTATCGCAACTGCCCGACCAGGGCTCATCATTGGTCGTAGTGGAGAAGGAATGACAAAGATTAAAACAGATCTTGAAAAATACATGAAGCGAATGAAGCTCGGTAAGATTCAGGATTTCAAAATCGATGTCGTTGAAGTTCGAGAACCAGAAGCTGATGCAAAAATTGTTGCACTTATGGTTGTTGAAGGTCTCGAAAAGCGTTTTCCATTCCGTCGCGTACTCAAGCAAACACTTGAAAAAGTAATGCAGAACCGCAATGTGAAGGGAGCAAAAATCGAAATCGGTGGACGACTTGGTGGAGCAGATATGGCACGCACTGAAAAGGTGTTGAAGGGAAATATTCCACTTCAGACACTTCGTGCTGATATCGACTTCGCACGTGAACGAGCACTTATGACCTACGGTATTATTGGTATCAAGGTTTGGATTTATAAGGGTGAAGTCTTCGAAAAAGACCTCGCGCAAAAGAATCAGCCAAAAAATTAGAAAACGAGTATGTTATTTCCTAAAAAAGTAAAATTCAGAAAGTGGCACAGTGACCGAAAGGGCACAGAGAAACTTGTGAAGCCAGAAACTCGCGGAACAACACTTGCTTTCGGATCTTTTGGTCTCAAGGCTCAGTCTCAGGCTCGAGTATTCTCAAATCAGCTCGAAGCAGCACGTCGCGCTATGGCACGTGAGCTTGGTAAAACTGCAAAATCATGGACACGTATTTTTCCTGATCGACCAATTACCGAAAAAGCCGCCGAAGTACCGATGGGTAAAGGTAAAGGTGATCTCAAAGGCTATTGCTTCGATGTTCGTCCAGGGCGTATGATATTTGAAGTTGATGGCGTAACTGCTGAAGTTGCAAAAGAGGCGCTTCGAAAGGCGGGAACAAAGTTGCCAGTAAAGACCAAAATAATCGCTCGCGACTAAAACGTATATGGAAAAGAAACAATCTACAAAAAAGCAGTTAAAGGGAAAGGTAGTATCTGACAAGATGCAGAAGACCGTTGTGGTGTCTGTATCTCGATACATCCAGCACCCTAAGTACAAGAAGTTCTACACAGTAGACAAAAAGCACAAGGCGCACGATGAAAAAGGTGAGTACAAAGTAGGTGATACAGTTATCATTGAAGAAACTCGACCAATTTCAAAGGACAAACACTTTGTTGTTATTAGTAAAGTTTAATACATTATAAATAGAGTATGATTCAAGTAGGAACAAATGTAAAAATCGCAGACAACTCAGGAGCAAAATTTGGACGTGTGTTCAAAGTACTCGGTGGGTCAAAGCGCCGCTACGCACAGATTGGTGACCTCGTGATCCTCTCTATCAAGGTTGCTGAGCCTCGCAAGACAACAAAGAAGAAAGATGTTGTATGTGGAGTTGTGGTGCGACAACGCAAACAGTTTCGCCGAAAGGATGGATCATACATCTATTTTGACGAAAACGCTGTTGTGATTGTAGACAAGGCGAAGAAGGATCCAAAAGCAGGTCGTGTATTCGGTCCGATTCCAAAAGAATTTTCTGAGAGTACTATTGATGGCTTCAAAAAGATCGCATCACTTGCACCAGAAGTAATCTAAATCAATATGAGTATGCATGTAAAAAAAGGACAAACGGTAGAGGTGATTCGTGGGGCACACAAAGGTAAAACTGGTGTCGTTGCAAAAGCACTTCCTAAAACAAATCAAGTTATTTTGGCAGGAGTAAATCTTAAAAAGAAACACGTGAAGCCAACTCGAAATGAGAAAGGGAAGACCATCGAAGTAGCACACCCACTCTCTGTTTCTAATGTTCGACCAACAGAAAAAGTTGTAAAAAATGCAAAAGCGCCAAAAGCTAAAGTTGCAAAGAAGACAACAAAAAAGGCTGAGTAATTTTATACAAAAAGCTAAACAAATCCCGCACAGAAATGTGCGGGATTTGTTTTATGGAGTCTATTTTTACATTTTATAAATCTGTGCTACAGTATGGAAACTTCGTAGAAAAGGAAACCTTTCTACAAGCTTATTTATTTTAATCCAATGCGACGTATATCTTCCGTAAAAAGGAGACAATCGTGCATTATGCAATATGCAAACAATTAAAGAACGACAAGATGCAACATTCGAGACCCTCAAAAAAGAGTTCGGATATAAAGCAAAGTTACAAGCCCCTCGAATCCTTAAAGTAAGTATCTCCGCAGCGACAGGTACAAAAATGAAAGCTGACCGACATAAGAATGACTTCATCATTGACCGTCTCTCAAAGATTGCCGGACAAAAACCAGTAACTCGCCAGGCGAAACAGTCTGTTGCGGCATTTAAAATCCGCCAAGGCGACCCAATCGGCGTTATGGTAACACTTCGTGGTGCGCGTATGTACGCATTCCTCGATAAACTTCTCACTATCGCTATTCCTCGAACAAAGGACTTCCGAGGACTCAAGAAAGAAGCGATCGACTCAATGGGTAACATGACAATCGGTATCAAGGAGCACACCATTTTCCCAGAAATTAAAGACGAAGAATTGAAGGACGTATTCGGCTTTGCAATCACTGTTGTTACAACAGCTAAAACAAAGAAGGAAGCGACTCGATTTTTCGAACTTCTCCAGATCCCGTTCAAGAAAGACTAAATCTGCCTTGAATACACAAAAACCACTCAAAATGAGTGGTTTTTGTGTATTACCGTCACAGAAAGGGTCTAAAGGCGTTATAATAAATATATCTATCCTTATATGAAAAACATTATAGTTTTACTTGCTTTTCTTGTTCCCGCATTCTCTTTTGCTGTTACTGAACCAGTAGCATGTACCATGGATGCAAAGTTATGCCCAGATGGTGTGACGTATGTTGGACGTGTCGGTCCAAGTTGTGCATTTGCTGCCTGTCCAGGTGAGACTAAACCAGTTCCACCAATATGTACTAATCTCAGATTCGATCTTGATGTTGGATCAACTGACACATCAGCACAAGGTGAGGTTTCTGTTATACAAAATTTTCTCTACCCACAATACTTGAAAGTTAAACCAACAGGAGCTTTTTATGGTTTGACTCGCGCTGCAGTCGCACAGTTTCAAAAAGATAACGGAATCTTTCCTGCTCGAGGATACATCGGTTCTCTTACTCGTGCAAAAATAAAAGAGCTCCTATGTGGAGGGACATCTAACACCCTTGCAATTAATACTATTGATCCAAAAATTGCAAAAGTGGGACAGACAGTTACTTTAGAAGGTCCAGGCCTTAATTCAGGAGGCGACTACATTCTTTTTAATGGATATCGAATAGAAACAGACGGATCGAAAGCGATTAATCGAGTTAGTTTTCCAGTGCCTGAATCTGTAAAACAAACTATTAACTGTATTACCACACCATGTCCACAAGGTCCGGTGATAAAGATAACTCCAGGTACGTACACGGTTGCAGTAGCGAATGACAAAGGAACAACAAATATAGTAAAGCTTGTTGTAACAGATGGATCAGTACCACCTCCAACTGACAAAGTTACAATTTCTTTTGTTGAGCCTCGTAAGGCTCGCGTTGGGGAATCTGTCATTATTTATGGCTACAATCTCTTCCGACCGGAAACTAAAATATTATTTGAGGGACACAGTCTTCGGGGAACACCTGTGTACAATAAACGACTTGGAGATTTTAATTCAGCTCTTGAGTTTACGGTGCCAAGCTATCTTTCATCATGTAGTGGCTTTGTTTGTCTAGCAGGCTTAGGAAGAAAGGTTACACCGGGCGGATATGAACTTGCAGTAGAAAACAAGTACGGACGTGACGCAGTAAAGTTTGAAGTTCTTGGTGAGACAGTGGGAGGAAAACCTTACCTAACTTCTGTTTCCCCAGAACAAGGAATTATTGGTACTGAGGTATATGTATTTGGACAAAATATTAATACAGGATCAGAGAAGATTTACTTTGGTGGTAGTATCGTTCCATCGACATCCTTGTCTACAGATAGAACAGGAAAGGTTCGTTTTAAGATTCCTGAGTATATAACTCCATGTGGATATGAAGATGATGTTGCATGCCGAATGATTGCGCAGCTTGTGACCCCTGGAAAATATGACGTTGTGGTGAAAAATAAAGAAGGTCTTTCAAATGCACTTTCTTTTAATGTTGTTTCTATTTCTACAAATACAAAACCAGAAATTATCTCATTGTCGCCAGCACAAGATGTGGTGGGTACAGAGGTAAGTATTTTGGGTCGAGGTATAAATACTGGATCTGAGAAGATTTACTTTGGCGGATCACTTGTAACAATACTGTCTAATTCTGCAACTGATCAAAAAGGAGTTATTCGTTTCAGAGTTCCTGAGTATATAACCCCATGTGGATATGAAGATGGTGTTATGTGTCGTATGATGGCTCAATTGGTAACTCCAGGGAAATATGATGTGGTGGTGAAAAATGCAAATGGCCTTTCGAATAGTTTACAGTTTAATGTAGAAGGAACTGCTTCCGAGAGTCTTGCCATTACGAATTTCTACATGACCTTGGTAGATTCATTGAATACTAAAGCAACAAAAAAACTTGTTTGGACAACAACAGGTGCACAATATTGTGATGCCTCTGGATCATGGAGTGG
>DALYEZ010000010.1:0-1179 GCA_031972295.1 Minisyncoccota bacterium
AGGTGCTCGATACCTGTTTTGTCTAAGTTGTTTGTTGGTTCATCAAGAAGAAGAATGTCAGGGTCTTGAATGAGAGCTGAGGCAAGGAGGAGGCGTGCTTGCTGGCCACCAGAGAAGCTTCGAATAATTCTTTCAAGAGGTGCATGAAAGTTTACTACTTCGAGCACTTTCTCAATCATTGGGTCGAGTGCGTATATCTTTTTATCAAAACTTTTTTGAAAGAAATCACGTACCGTAAGGTCGAGGTATTCTCGAGGAATAACTTGCTTACTTATTGCAATGGAAATATCTTTATTTTTATTATAGATACCTTCGGTCGGCTTTAATTCTCCTGTAATAAGTTGAAAAAGGGTGCTTTTCCCGGCACCGTTTTGCCCCATGATAGTTGTTTTTGTCCCACGTCGAATTGAAAAGTCGACCTCGTGTAGGATCGGCTTTTTTGGTCCGTATTCAAACGAAACCTTTTCAAAACGAAGCACTGATTCGCCTGCTGCCATAGTTTGTACATACTACGCTAAATAGACGATTTAGTCTAAGGATTATGACTTTTTACCGATCAGGGAGTCTTTTTAGAGCAGTTGAGTGGCTGCGATAATAGCCCCAATCCAAGAAAGAGAAGAGACTCCTCCGCTTACAAAAAGAACTACTTTTTGACGGGTAGGAACTTCTTTAAAGCTTTGAGTGGTTGCAATTGCCATGTATTTTTCTATCACAAAACTATTCACCACAAGGGCGAAGACAAAAAACATTTTTGTAAAGAAAGCGTTGTTTTGACTAACAAGATATTCTTGGAGTGGCCAGAAAAGGAGAACCCCTGTGACAAGCATTCCTATGAGTCCGACTGTCACTGCTATATGAAGTCTTGCGAGTATCGTTTTACTGAGAATGGTTTTTGTTCCATGAAGCCACATTGATGCATATATGTCTGCCCACACAACACAAGCAAGTGTGACAGAGAGAATTCCTACGTGAATAGGTACGATTATTTCGTTCATGTGCACAGTATACCAAATTACTTTATAATACTTTTATATGAAATACATACTTATCATTGTCACTCTCTTTGCTGCAGGTGTTGTTGGATATGCTATTTTTGAAAAACAAGAAATAACAGAAAACACAACGTCGACTCCTCTCGTAACCACTACAGAACAAGAGGTAGAAAACGAAACGAAGCCA
>DALYEZ010000010.1:1279-23012 GCA_031972295.1 Minisyncoccota bacterium
AAAGGTCTTTGCGGTAAAGATGGTACACCTGCATTTACTGGTAAGCACGGTGGGCAACAAAAGCCAGAAACAACACTCGCAGGATTTAAAATTGGCGTACTTGCCCAGTAGGAGCTCTAATTTGGTAGGAATAGTTGCACATATGTGTTACCGTGCATAAGTCACGAGACATCTTATCGGTTAATCAAATACATGTATATGGATCCAATCATCACAACAGACGCGGTTGTTGCAGACGAAAGCACAACTCCAGTAGAGACAACAGAAACAACTACTACAACAACAACAGTAGAAGAAGAAGTTAAGAAAGAAGAAACTCCTGCAGCGTAAATAAATAAAACCCGCATTTTGCGGGTTTTATTTATAGCAGTGATTATCGGTCGGTTAAGTTAATTTCCAGGCTCGCACTATCATTTGCAGGTACCTCCGTATTATATTTTTGATAAAAAAGAAATCCTCCAATAAGAATTACAGCAAGGAGAATAAGTCCGAGAATCACAGTGTTTGAATTATTATTCATATGTTTTCAATAGGTATTACTTACAATAAACCGTCTCCTTATTTATGATATACCCTATGACGCAAATGTCGATACGGTTTAGTTACACTTTAAATTGTGTACTTTTTATGGAGCGTAATAGGTAAACCTGCCGCTTTTGCTTTGTCTATCGTGTCTTGGGTCCCAGTACTTTCATTCACCTGAAAAGCAAATACTTCATGTGAGTAGAGTACTTCTTGGTTGTGACGAAGGTCATACTCGTCTTGAGAAATATTTGTATAGGGTAGTTCCATAAGGCTTACAGGATTTACTTCCTTTATTTTCGTAAGTACCTTTGCAAGCTCTGCAATATGTTCTGTTGTGATAGGTGCGAGACACCAATTCTCTTGGTAGTCTTTGATGTAGTTTTCGAGGCTTGTGGGGATTATTACACGCAGATGCGAAGCATTCGGATTCATTTTCAATGCTTCATCCATGGCAAAGAAGTCTACTCCAGTTGCTCCTCCTGTGACGATTGCGTCTCCGCGGTCTAAAACCTCTCGTGCAGCCTTTCGGACATCAGCCTCAACTTCACTATTTGTAAGTCTCCATGTACCTGTAAATAAAATCCATTTCATACTGTGTTTAGTAGTTTTATTTTAACATTTTTATCTGTAACCCTTTTTCAAGAAATCAAAAAATCCCCAAAATGATAGAAGGAGAGTCGCTGTTAGTATTATTGAGAAATGCAGCATCTCAAACGGTATGGCTAAAAAATAATATAGATATGCACTTGCAAAAAAACCTGCCAAGCCAATAATCATGTCCATAGCCACATTGATTGACGGTTCTGCTATTTTAATTATCCATTCAAAAACTTCCCAAAGGAGTAATAAGATAGTCGAGACAATTAGTGCTGATAAAAAAGTATAGTTGAGAGCAAAGAAAGTTGCCCCAAGCAGAAAGCCAGACAGAAAATGCACTACTGACCAAAGGTCTGCGTATTTACCATGTTTCCAAATATCCATGCTGGGATTATAACATTGTTTTCGTGCGGTTTTTTGGCGGTACTCAATTGTTACCTGTACGAATAAACTTTTTTATGTCATCAAATGTACCACCAACCTTTTTCCTCGGGTTAAGAATGTAGAGGGGGTCAAAGATCTCTTTTGTCTGTTTAAAAAGTTCACACACATCGGCGCCAAACATTTGAGATAAAAATGGTGTGCGGATAATGCCATCATTATGCTCTGCGGTGATTGAGCCATTGTAGAGGTGAATCAAGTCATATACTTTTTTTGAGAGTTCTAAAATGATATCTCGTGTTTCTAGCAAGGCAAGATCCATGAGGGGAATGATATGAAAATTGCCGTCTCCTGCATGCCCAGCGATTGTGTATGTTAGGTTGTATTCCTTCAGAAGTGCTTGGAGCTTTGGTAAAAACGAAGCCATGTGCTCAGGGCGCACAATAAGATCGTCAATAAATGGAGCGGTACGTTTTCCCGTCATGTGTTTACGGAGCATGTTGAAACTTTCTCGACGGATTTTCCAATATTTTTCAGCTTCTTTACTGTTTCTTGCTATATGGCTTTTAAGTTCGTGCGTACGTGCAATAAAAGCTACGTTTTCAAGTTGTCGCTGAATCTCTTTCTCACTATTTCCGGCAAATTCAACAAGGAGTGTTAATTTTGGAATTCCACCTGTGAGAATCATTTTTGTTTCTGGAAGAAAGCGAAATCCTAGTTTAATGGTTTCTATAAAACCCAGGTACTTAAAAAAATCAAAGAAAAAACGTACCGCAAGTTTCATGCTGTAATCGTCGTAAGATTCAAAGCTGTCAGGTTTTAAAGCAACAATATCGCGTATGATATCACTGAGGTTTTCAAGTGACGGCATAAAAACCGCAACAACATTGGAATATTTTTCGATTGGAACAAGTGAGAAAGTTATTTCGGTTATGACGCCAAGTGTTCCTTGAGAGCCTGTGATTAGTTTACAGAGGTCAAAAGTTTGTGTTTTTTCATCCCAAATATCCCATAGTGCGTATCCTGCTGAGTTTTTAGATACATTTGGTTTTGCTTTTTTGAGTGCACTCTCATTTGTGTGGATGAGTGTTAAAATTGCTTCGTAGAGATTTCCTTCAAAAGTTGCATGCTGTGTTTTTATTTCAAGCTCTGATTTGGTAAGAGGAGATATATCGTATACGTTTCCATCAGTGAAAACTACCTTTAGCTTTTGTACGTAGCGTTCTGTTTTTCCAAACTTGATAGTTTTCTCACCGCCGCTATTGTTAGCAACCATGCCTCCGACAGTACAGAGTTCTTTTGATGCAGTATAACTTGGCAGCATTGATCCAAATGTTCCTACCGCTTTTTCAAAATCGCGATAATAGCACCCTGGTTCAACGGTTGCTTGCGTGGCGCCAAGCTCAGTTATTTTGTTGATGTATTTTGTGAAATCGAGAATAATTGAATCATTGAGTGGACCCCCAGACATATCTGTTCCTGCTGATCTAGCGGTGACAGAAAGTTTTGGAAATTCTTTTTTATACTCTTGTACAAAACGAATAATTGTTTGAACATCTTTCGTGTGCTTTGGGTAAATAACAACTTGTGGAGTGATTTCGAAGATACTAGCATCCTGAGAGTAGGTTTTACGCGTTGCGTCATCAGTTAAAACATCTCCATCGAGTAGTGGGGCAAGTTTTTCAAAAAGGGTTGTGTTTGGCATGGGGTACTTTACAGATATTTATACTTTCAGTATACGCTCTGTAGGCTTGTAAATGAAAGGTGAAAGTATAAATTGACAGACACTCCCAAGGCGCATATTATGAAAGGATACTTTTGTGATACCTGCTGCCTACCACGAGTACCGATGTAAAGAGTGCAAAAAACTCTTCTTCAAAGGTATTTTGGTAGATAGTGAGGTAGAAGTAAAATGTAAGAAGTGTGGAAACATCGAAGTGTTGAAAGGTGTTGATTCAAGTAAGTTGATCTGCTTGAAGCATCCATGTCCACACAGGGTGGTGCTACCAAGTAAATGATGCGGAGGTAAATATACATAGAGAGGCTCTCGAAGCCCACCAGAGAATGGTTGGGTATTTTTTGTGTAAAAAATTAAATAAAATTATGAAATCAATTGATTATGTGCAAAAACGAGATGGGCGAACAGTGCTGTTTGATAATTCAAAAATAATCGCAGCACTTCAGAAGGCTGTAGATAGCACAAATGAGATAACGAGAGATCAGATGGCAAAGATGTCTCTATGTATTTTGGAAAAAGTTAGACTCTTACCGCATCCTTTTAATGTAGAAAAGATTCAAGATATTGTTGAAATTGAGCTTATCCGTGCGAATTTTCCTGCGACAGCAAAAGCATATATTTTATACAGAGAAAAAAGACGTCAAGCTCGTGAAAATAAGCACGCGTTTATAGATGTTGAAAAGACAATGGATGAATACCTTAATCGGTCTGATTGGCGGGTGAATGCAAACGCAAATCAAGGGTACTCACTTGGTGGACTCATATTGAATGCTTCAGGAAAACTGATAGCAAATTATTGGCTTAATAAAATATATAGCGAAAGAATAAGATCTGCTCACGTTGAAGGGGATATGCATATTCATGATTTGGATATGTTTTCTGGATATTGTGCAGGGTGGAGTTTGCGACAACTTCTTGAAGAAGGTTTCAATGGTGTTCCCGGGAAAACAGAGTCACTACCACCAAAACATCTTGAATCAGCACTTTCCCAGATGGTTAATTTTTTAGGGACATTACAAAATGAATGGGCAGGCGCGCAGGCATTTTCTTCATTTGACACGTATCTAGCTCCTTATGTTAAGCAGGATGCAATGAACTACTCACAGGTGAAACAAGCAATACAGCAATTTGTATTTAATCTCAATGTGCCATCTCGTTGGGGAACACAGACGCCATTTACCAACATCACACTCGACTGGGTGTGTCCTTCTGATATGAAGGACCAAAAACCGACGATTGGAAAAAATACTTGTAGTTTTTCATATGGTGACTGCAAGGTAGAAATGGATATGATAAACAAGGCCTTTATTGAAGTCATGACAGAGGGTGATGCAAAAGGACGTATTTTTACTTTTCCAATTCCTACCTACAACATCACTAAAGACTTTGATTGGGAAAACGAAAACGCACAAGCTTTGTTTGAAATGACGGCAAAATTTGGTATACCGTATTTCCAAAACTTTATGAACTCGGATTTAAATCCAAGTGATGTAAGAAGTATGTGTTGTCGGCTTCAGTTGGATCTTCGTGAGTTGCGTGCGCGTGGAGGAGGATTGTTTGGCTCTGCTGAAATGACAGGAAGTGTTGGAGTTGTGACGATCAATATGCCACGTATTGGATATATATCAAAAACAAAAGAAGAATTTTTTGAAAGACTCGGTGAGTTAATGGATATTGCAAAAGAGTCGCTTGAGCTCAAGAGAAAAGTTGTGACACAAAATATCGAACAAGGGCTTCTTCCTTACACAAAAAGATATCTAAAAACACTGCATAATCACTTCGCAACAATCGGACTTAACGGCATGAATGAATGTGCACTCAATTTTCTTGGTAAAGACATATCAACTGAAGAAGGCGCAACCTTTACATTGGAAGTGTTGGATTTTATGAGAAAAAAACTCTCCGATTATCAGGAGGAGACAGGAAACCTGTACAATCTTGAGGCTACGCCCGCAGAAGGAACAACATATCGTTTTGCGAAGGAGGACAAAAAACGATTTCCAGAAATAATTCAGCAAGGTACTTCAGTGGCTCCATACTACACAAATTCGACCCATTTGCCTGTTGGCTATACCGAAGATCCTTTAATGGCGTTAGATCACCAAGATCAGTTGCAGACAAAATACACAGGCGGTACGGTACTGCATCTCTTCCTTGGTGAGAAAGTCCGTGACTGGAAAACGTGTCGCGAGTTTGTAAAAAAAGTAGCTGGACGATATCGTCTTCCATACTTTACTATCACTCCAACGTTTAGTGTGTGTCCGACGCACGGATATTTGGTCGGAGAACACCCACATTGCCCAACATGCACCACAGAGTGTGAGGTATGGTCTCGCATAGTTGGTTATTTTAGACCAGTCAAAGAGTGGAACAAAGGTAAAAAAAGTGAATACGCTGAACGAATCGAATACCGTGTGCCGGTAGAAGAAAAAGTATGATTGTAGGTGGTGTACAGAAACTAACCCTTGTTGATTTTCCAGGTAAAGTTGCTGCAATTATTTTTACTAAGGGTTGTATTTTTCGGTGTCCGTATTGTCATAATCCCGATCTCGTTCTTCCTGAACGAGGTGTGGTAGTTCCTCTCCCTGAGGTAAAATATTTTCTGGAAGAAAAGAAAGATTTTCTTGATGGTATTTGTATTAGTGGGGGAGAGCCAACATTACACAAAGACCTTCCTGAGTTTATTGCCTACATAAAAGATCTTGGATACTCGGTTAAATTAGATACAAACGGCGTTACTCCATCAATGGTTCAGGAGTTAATTGATAGAAAGCTCGTTGATTACTTTGCCATGGATCTTAAGCAGACTTGGGAAAAGTATCAAAAAATTGCAAATCTCGCGCCGGGCAAGGAAAGATTTATTGAGAGTTGCAAGGAAACATTCAAAATAATACAGGAGTCTTCTGTACCACACGAATGGCGGACAACTGTTTTGCCGGGCATTCACACAGAAGCTGACTTTATTGAGATGGCCTCATGGCTTTTGCCGGGGGAGCAGTATTTTATTCAGGATATAAATTATGCTGTAACTCTTGATACTAATCTCAATAAAAATAATCGTTTAGATGTGTCGGACTTGGTTACTACCTTGCAGGGTTTGTACCCACATCTTCGTATAGAAAAGCGTTAAGTGATATATAATTACCGTAACTAACAAAATAAAATGTATACATATCTCACATTAGAAATCATCGCATGGCTTCTTGGAGGAATAGTTCTGTTTTATGTAGTCCTCCATATTCTCCCAGCTCAGCACGGTTTGAGAAAAAAACTTTTTCGTTTTCGTTTCGCTCTCATCACCCTTATTTGTGCAGTGATGCTAGGAGTGTATTCTCAAAAAACATATCCACCTGATTTTGCGATGCCTGTCTGGATGCACTCATTTGCGCCAAATCATCATGCGCCAAATTTACCACTGGTGAGTATTGTATCCTTCTTCTTGAATGCGAATAACTTTGAACGTGTTCTTGATATATCACGAGACCCCAATGATGTTCCGTCGCCTTTAGAAAGGACTGAGCCTGAAGTGGTCAAAATTGCCATGACTGTTAAGGAGGTAATATCTGAAATTGCCCCAGGGATTTATTTTAACTATTGGACATTTGACGGACAGGTCCCTGGTCCGATGTTGCGAATTGTAGAGGGTGACACAGTTGAATTATCTTTAACGAACCACAAAACAAGCATTCATTACCACAATATTGACCTCCATGCTGTTACTGGTCCAGGTGGTGGCTCTGGTCTTACAAGTGTTGCTCCTGGAGAAACAAAGACATTTCGGTGGAAGGCACTGAACCCAGGGCTGTATATTTACCATTGCGCGACAATGAATGTCAGCGTTCATAATTCTCATGGGCAGTATGGTTTGATACTTGTTGAACCAAAAGGGGGATTACCAAAAGTAGACAAAGAATTCTACCTTGTCCAAGGTGAGTTTTATACCGCAGGTGACATTGGAAGAAAGGGTCTTACTCGTTTCGATTCTCAAGCGCTACAAGATGGGATTCCTAATTACGTTGTGTTTAATGGAAGAATTGAAAATGATACAAAACGGATGAAGGTAAACGCAGGTGACCGTGTCCGTGTGTTTGTGGGTAATGGAGGAGTAAATCTTATTTCTTCATTCCACATTATTGGAGAAATTTTTGACCGAGTGTATCCGGAAGGCGCAATGGGTGAAGGTTCTACTATTCTAAAAAATGTTCAAACAACGGCTGTGTTGCCAGGAGGTTCTGCGATTGTAGAATTCACTGCCGAAGTGCCTGGAGATCTCACTGTTGTTGATCACGCACTTGCACGTATGAACAAGGGTGCATGGACAACCATTCAGGTTGTTGGAAGTCCACGACCAGACATTATTCAAGGGGTTGAATAGGTTTTTGATTTTCTAGCTGACTTTTCGAAGAGTACCCACTGACAAAGCCGTCAGGAGGGCGGTTTTGTTTTATAGATAGAGTTACGGATACCAAAATGCTTTTGGGAAGAGGAGAGTATTTAAAAACGTTGAAGAAGAAATAGATTGGAATTGGGGTGGAGTATATTTATTTAGTATATTTTTTCTTCATATCCACGAAAGATTGCTTGATAAGTTTAGTAAGTATTTTTTCATTTATATCTGACAATCTTTTTATATACAAACATCCGACACTCGTCTTGTGTTTTCCAAGGTCTTTCAATAAAGTTCCATAGTTTTTAAATCCAGGCATGATGTAAAGGGTAAGATTTTGCTTGCGGGGAGAAAATCCAGTCAGAGGCCAGTCACCCTTTTGCGCACTGCGTTCCGATGAGTAATGATATGTTCCAAACCCTATAATTGACGATCCCCACATCTTTGGCTTTTCTCCAGTTACTTCTTTAAATATTTTAAGCAATGCCAAACTATCCTTACGTTTTTCCGGATCTTCAACCTCTTTGATAAAGCTCGTAACACTTGCTGTGGTTACTTTTGTTTTAATTTCTGCCATATGAATTTATATTAGCAAAATTAAGCTTAAAGTATTGGCTGCCAGACTTGGAATCGAACCAAGATACACAGCTTCAAAGGCTGTTGTCCTACCTTTAGACGATCTGGCAATATTGCATGGGGAACCCATACGATTGCTCGATAATAGCAGACTTTTTGCGAAAATTGAAATAAGCGTATACTAGAAATGTTGTGAATACTTCTTCATTTTCCTACGCTAATTCCGAACCATTCTTTGCACGAGTTGTTTCTTGTCCTCATTGGGAAGACCACCATATAGAACGCGCAAAATCTGCAAATGATTTTAAATTACTTGGCGAGCTTGTGTGTGAAGTGGCAGAGAAAATGCCGAAGCCTCTTTTTATGGTTTCAGGTCCGATGACCACTGGTGGCATGGGCTCATACTCAAAAAATATTCTATTGTTTCAGCACGCAATAGATGAAGCAATTAAGGCGGGCGTAACTGTGTTTAATCAAACAATGCTTGAAGAGCATTTGCAGCGTTTAGTGCGCGAATGGCTTACTTGTAATCCTGAGTCAGAATACTGCAATCATGTGCTTACCGATGTGTACGAAGCCTTGCTTGCATCGGGACACATACACGGGGTGTACTTTATGCCAGACTGGCACACCTCACGCGGAGCGCGCTGGGAAAGGGAAGCGTCCGAACGTCTTAATGTTGCAGTTCACGACTATCCAAGTGAGTGGTACGAAAAAGCAACGAGCAGAACAAAACTATTTTTTAACGAAGATTAAATTTTTCGAGCTTCTTCGAGGATGAGTGATTTCTCATCATTTCTGAGTGACACCTTTGCTTTAATGGAAAGGCAGGTGTCCGGCACAAGAATACTTTTGAGTTCTTTGTATGTGCGAGGGAAGACAACAGCTTCTGTGGTGCCAGAGAGGTCGGCAAGTTTAAGGAAACACATTTTTTCACCTTTTTTAGTATCTATCTCACGAACTTCTTGAATAATACAGCCGAGATCACGCACTGTTTCTCCGTCTTGCCACGCGTCACCTTTTAATTTTGCAAAATTTTCTTTCTTTTTTTCAAAGACATGTTTCCACTTGTCGAGCGGATGTCCAGAAATGAAGAGTCCGAGGAGTTCTTTTTCCCATTGTAGTTTTTGGTCGTTTGAAATAGTTGGAACTTCTTTGAGTCGAATGTCATGGAAGTCGTCATGCATAACAAAGAGACTTCCTTGTGAAGCATCGCTTTGCATGTGGTTGCGGTGATACTCAAGAATATTTTCTACATTGCCGTACAGAACTCCGCGGTCACCAAGATCATCGAGTGCTCCGGACATCACGAGTGCCTCAATAGATTTTTTGTTTACATTTTTGTGCGTCACGCGTTGTAAGAAACTTGAAAGAGAAGTAAAAGGTCCGTTTGCTTTGCGCTCGTTGATGATTCCGTTTGCGATGTCTTCGCCAAAGTTTTTAATTGAGTAGAGTCCGAAACGAATCTCATCTTTTCCTGACTCTTTGTTTGGCACTACAGTAAAGGATCCTTCGCTAAAGTTTACACTCGGAGGTAATACGTCGATACTGAGCTTTTTACAGTCATCGATAGATTCAGCAACTTTTTCTGTATCACCTGCTTCAGCTGAGAGGACACTTGCCATATATTCAGCAGCATAGTTTGCTTTAAGGTAGGCGGTAATATATGCCACCCAGCCGTATGACACAGAGTGAGCTTTATTAAATCCATACGCTGCAAATGGTTCAATCCAACTCCAAATCTGTTTTGCTTTTGACTCACTCCAACCAGAGTGTGTGATACATCCTTTAATAAATTTTTCTTTTTGCGCGGCCATTTCTTCAGGAATCTTTTTTCCTACAGCTTTACGAAACTTATCCACCTCACCCCAGGTATAGCCAGCGAGTTTGTTTGCCATCATGAGGAGGTCGTCTTGATATACCAAAATACCGTAGGTCTTTTCGAGAATCGGCTCAAGTGCAGGGTCGAGGTATGAAATCTTACTCCGGTCGTGTTTGCGGGCAATGTATTCAGGGATAAATTGAATAGGTCCTGGGCGGTAAAGAGCCACCATGGCGTTTATATCGTGAATTGTTGATGGTTTGAGGTCTATCAAGTACTTGGTCATTCCATCACCGTTGAGCTGGAAAAGATCAGCAGTTTCGCCACGCGCCAGCATTTCGAATGTTTTTGTGTCATCAAGGGGGACCTTGTCGATATCAATAAGAATCCCGAATCTTTTCTCAATGAGTTCGATTGCATTCTTAATAATTTTTAAGTTTTTAAGTCCTAAGAAGTCAAACTTAAGAAGCCCTGCTTCCTCGATGGTGTACATGTCGTACTGAGAAATAATTTTCTTTTCACCTTTAGTATCGTATTGCAGCGGCGTGAAGTCAGTGAGTGCAGACGGAGAAATAACCACACCGGCAGCATGAACAGAAACGTGCCGCGCACACCCTTCAATCTTTTTTGCAGTATCAATAATTGCTTTTGTGTCCGGATCTTTATCGTAGAGCTCTTTGAGTTCAGGAGTTGTCTCAAGGGCGTGCTCGATTGTCATGGGGAAACCTTGTGAACCCATTGGAATGAGTTTTGAAATTTTGTCACCAACCGCATACTCGTATTTCATTGCACGAGCCACGTCACGCACAGAGCCGCGAGCGGCCATGGTTCCGAACGTTCCAATTTGAGCTACTTTATCAGCGCCATATTTCTTGCGAGAGTATTCGATCATTTCATCGCGTCTGTCGTCGGCGTAGTCCATGTCGATGTCGGGCGCAGATGGACGTTCTGGATTCAAGAAACGTTCAAAGGGAATTTGAAACTCAATAGGGTCAATGTTGGTAATGCCCGAAAGATAGGTAACCATTGATCCTGATACTGACCCACGAATGTTAGAAAGAATTCCGTGTGATCGTGCGTATGCAAGAAGGTCAGCAACTACAAGAAAGTAAGGCGAGTAGCCTTTTTGTTTGATAACCGAAAGTTCGTATTCTACACGCGTAAGTGCACTTTCTGTTTTTTCTACTCCTCGTCTTGCAAATCCTTCAAACACAATGCGACGGAGCTCGTCATCGGCAGTTTTGCCTTCCGGAATATCTATATTCGGGAAAACCCATTTTCCAAGCTCAATTTCAAGATTACACATCTCGGCAACTTTTCGAGTGTTTGCAACTGCTTCTGGAATATCGCGGAAATAATTGTTAGCGGTTTTTGTATCAATAAATGAATAATCGTCCTTTCCAAAGCCATACTTATTTTCACGACCTTCATTTTGAATACCTACGAGCACTTCGTGAGCATCGCGATCATCAGGGTTTAGGTAGTAGACATTTTGTGTAGCAACAAGTGGAACGTCGAGTTCTTTTGCAAGCGCTATGAGCCCGTCACGAATTGGTTTTGCATTGTCATACGCAACCTGTGCCACAATCTCGATGAAGTAATTTTCTTTACCGAAAATATCTTGGTGTTCACGTACAACTTCAGCTGCTCTATTTTTGTCGATGATGACTGTTTTTGAGAGTTCGCCACCTGGTCCACCAGAGAGACAAATAAGTCCTTCGCTGTGAGCTCGCAAAAGTTCTTTGTCGACACGGGGTTTGTAATAAAAACCTTCCAAATTAGAAAGGGTAACCAACTTGATGAGATTTTTATAGCCCACTTCATTTTTAGCCAGCAGTGTGAGTCGATGTCGGCGAGTGTCTTCTTTACTGTCTTTGTCGAAACGCGTACGGGTAGCAACAAACGCATCGAGTCCAATTATTGGTTTTATTCCAGAGTCTTTACATTTTTTGTAAAACTCAATCGTGCTGTACATGTTGCCATTTTCAGTGAGGGCAAGGGCGGGCATCTCGAACTCTTTAGCACGATCCACAAGCTCGTCTATTTTTGCGAGACCTTCCAAAAGTGAATAATGAGAGTGAGTATGAAGATGAATAAATGGCTCCATTTCCCCCAGTATACCTGGTAGAGTGTAAGAGTGAAAAATAGTCGTAAAAAGAGTCTATATAGCCTTGGAATTGATGAGGTTGGACGTGGTCCGCTTGCGGGCCCGGTTGCCGTTGGTGTGGTCCGAACCGCGCTTTTACGCAAGCAATACTCCAAGTTGCTTTCAGGTATTCGTGACTCGAAAAAGGCAACTCAAGCAGAAAGAGAGAAGTGGTATGAAAAGGCTGTCGTTTGGAAAAAAGAAAAAAGGATTGACTGGGAGGTGACTTTTAAAAGTGCGCATTTTATAGACACAAAGGGAATTGTTCCGAGCATTCGTGCCTGCATGTATAAGGGAATAAAAAAAGTTAAGGGTGTGTATGGCGAAGAGTACCTTTTAGATGGTGGACTCAAACTCAAGCCCGAGTATGTAAAACAAAAAACGATTATAAAAGGTGACAGCAAAGAACTGCTCATTGCACTTGCGGCAACGATTGCGAAGGTGGTCCGTGATAGATATATGGCACGTTTGGCTAAAAAATATCCCAAATATGGTTTTGAAGTTCATAAAGGATATGGAACTAAAAAGCACAGGGAAGCAATACGAGCATTTGGACTTTCCCAAGTGCACAGAAAATCTTTTTGCAAAAACATAGAAAAATAAGTAGATTAACGAGACCCTTTTTTATTTTGACATTCTATTGTATACTGTTTCCTATATGGTAGTACGAATGCGACACACGCGGGGACACACACGAAATCGTCGAAGTCATCACGCGCTTACAAATATTCCTGTAGTGAAAACAAAAGGAGACGGTATCCGATTGAACCACACTGCATCAAAGGAAACAGGAACCTATAAAGGTAAACCTGTAAAAGCGCTTCAGCGAAAGCTCGACAAGAAGATTGCGAAAAAAGCTCCTGCAAAGAAGCGGAAGTAGGTCACACAAAACGCTCATGTATTTGAGCGTTTTGCATTAAAAAAATAATTTGTTCTTTTATGTCTAATCGTCACATTGCACGTTCGGTTGTGGTCCAAACCCTCTTTGAAGGGGATATGCACGGATGGATATTGTCTCCATCTGAGCACAAAGAAGATTTTGAGCGCTCGCTTGAAAGAAATACGGTAGAGTTTGCACTTGGTGCAAAACTTAAAGATTTTTCATCTGACTTACTCACACTTACACTCGCAAAACGAGGAACACTTGATGAAATAATTACCAAAGCTGCTCCTGAATGGCCGCTCGAAAAAATTGCAAATGTAGACCGCAACGTTCTTCGTCTTGGACTTGCGGAACTCTTGTATGGTGACAGAACACAAGTGCCGCCAAAAGTTGCTATCGATGAAGCGATTGAGCTTGCTAAGAACTTCGGAGGAGACACCAGTGGAAAATTTGTAAACGGAGTACTTGGCGCCATCTATAAAGAAATGGGTGAGCCAGGAAAACATGAGCAAAGAAAAGATAAAGAAGTTGTTCATAAAAAAGAAGAAGATATTTCTCTGCTTCCGGTGGAGCGCTTGGGTGGAGCTGTGGTGTATGCAAAAAACGCCGACGGTGCAATTTATTTTGCTCTCGTGCACGACATATTCGGAAAATGGACTCTTTCAAAAGGTCATTTAGATAATGCGCTTGATGTTGTGGATGCAACAGTTACTCGAGTGCGTGAAGAGCTTGGACTTCCTATCGTGATTGAAGAAAAGATTGGTGAAAATGAGTATGTGGCAGTTAATTTAGAAAAAAAACGAGTGCGAAAGCAAGTTACATACTATATTGCCCAAGCGCCATTCCAAGAAATTCAGTTTACAAGCGAGGGAGGACTTGATGACGCAAAATGGTTTCCAGTGCAAGAAATCACCGAGCTTCCTTTATATTCTGATCTTGTGCCGATACTTTCTAAAGCGGTGCAAGTTATCCTTAAGAAATAGCCTATTATTTGCATAAATAGTCATTCTAGGGTACGAATAGAACATATTTATGATAGACCTCAGTCAATTTGAGAAAAAAGTAAATGTAACATTTAAAGATAAAAACCTGCTCAAGCAGGCATTTATTCACCGTTCGTATATCAATGAAAATCCACGCACTGGATTTTCACATAACGAGCGTTTGGAATTTTTAGGTGATGCGGTTCTTGAGCTTATCGTAACAGACTTTCTTTTTAGAAAATATCCAAATAAACAAGAAGGAGATCTTACTTCATATCGTGCCGCGCTTGTAAACGCGCAGATTATTGGAAGTATTGCCATGAATGATCTTGGGATGAATGAGTTCATGATGCTTTCAAAAGGTGAGGCAAAAGATGTTGGACGTGCACGTTTTTCTATTTTGGCGGATGCATACGAAGCATTTTTAGGAGCACTGTATCTTGATCAAGGCTACGCTGCTTGCGACAAGTTTGTTCGAGAGACTATTCTAATTAAAACAGAAGAGGTAATGAAGAAGGGTTTATGGAAGGATCCAAAAAGTTTGGTGCAAGAAAAAGCACAAGAACATCTTGGGGTAACTCCACTTTACAAAGTTCAGCAAGAGCTTGGTCCAGATCATGATAAGCGATTTGTGGTTGCGGTATATTTTGGAGCAGATTTTATCGCCGAAGGTGAAGGGAAGTCCAAACAAGAAGCGGAACAACAAGCCGCTGAAGGTGCCCTTAAAGCCAAAAATTGGACTAAATAGGTTTGATAAATGGGCTTTTTGTGATATGCTCGCATGTAGCGGGATAGAGCAGAGGTAGCTCGTCAGGCTCATAACCTGAAGGCGTCCGTTCGATTCGGACTCCCGCTACCAAGTCACCCATATAAGTGAATTCCCGATATGACGTGACACATGTCGATATAGCTCAGGTGGTTAGAGCGGAGGACTCATAAGCCTCAGGTCGGTGGTTCGAATCCACCTATCGACACCATAACGTACAGTTTTTTAAACCGAAATTGTATGTTATAAATGACGTACCCACACGAAAAAGATGGTTATGCAGTCGTAGCTCAACTGGTTAGAGCGCTGCCCTGTCACGGCAGAGGTTGAGGGTTCAAGTCCCTTCGACTGCGCATAAACAAAAACACCCGTCAATCGGTGGGTGTTTTTATATTGGAGTGAAGAAATAAAATGACTATAGAATAGCTTCGTTGATAATCGGACCTGGTAGGTGTACCATTTTAAGTAGAGGTTGAGAATATTCTCAATCAGGATCTGGGAGGGTCTCATGAAACGCAGTATTGCTTTCTTATTGTTTTTATTCAGCGCAGTCACTCTTGCCACAGAGTCGATTCCTAAGCAGGAGCAAAAGCCTACGGTTGAAGTTGTTCAATTTGGTGATACCTCGGCCTTGGAGTTGGTGTTCCCGAGCGGACTTCGACTCGAAGTAGAGGATGTTGCGCGTAATACATTTCCTGAGAAGCGCCTCACAACTAATCGGGAAATAGCGCCTACCAGATCGTATGAGTTCACCTGGCAACCTCAGAGTCATTTGATTGGGGTTGGACTTGAGACGGAGGTTATCGATCAGGGTAATCGGAAGGAATTGAAGACACGAGCTACTTTACGTGCTTCAAAGAATTTTGAAGGTAATGGCTGGAAAGGGTCTTTCTATTTGAAACCCATATGGGAACATCGAGAAAGATCTGCGGGAGCTAAAGTGGGAGTCAGGATTGACTTTTAATTTGAGACAGCTATGCGGTTCGTTGCAAGACGGACCGCAGTCTTTTTGTAAATAATCTAATATAGAGTCATGTCATTCGAGCAGATACCTACTAAAGAAAAATTTATTTTGTACCGCAGAGCATCTAACACTGAAGAAGATATTAATGCATTAATTGCGGTAGAACAGAGTGTATCGGGGCAATCTACATACTCGCCAATGCTTACAAAAGAGGAATGGGTTGAAGAGCTAAAAAACAACGAGATCTTTTTTATTGAAGACGATCAAAAACAGATCGTGGGAAATATAAACTTACATAAGAACAATAGAGAGGGAACTCTTGATGGACTAGTTGTGATGCCTGAATTTCAAGGGCAAGGATTTGCAAGAAAAGCACTTGAGTATGCTTTGAAAACTGTTCTCGCTGATTGCACAACTATAAATCTATTTGTGCACCCAAATGGTCCTGCTCGGAAACTGTATGAAAGTCTAGGGTTTCTAGTTTCTCAAGAATTAGAGAATTATTTTGGAGATGGAGAGCCTAGACTTGAAATGATTCTGAAACGCTAGCGGTTTTCTGAAATTTCATATTTGTCACCAGTATCTTTAATATTAAATCCTTTTGCTTCAATCTCTTCGCGAATACGATCTGATTCTGCCCAGTCTTTATTTGCACGAGAAAGTAAGCGAGCTTCAGCAAGGGTAATAATTTCTTCAGGTACAGCACCTTTCTTTTGGAGAGAGAAATTAAGTCCAAGGATTTTATCGAGTTCGTCCAGAGTTGCCTTCTTATTTTTATTATTGTCTGTTGATTTTACGTATTCCCAAACATGAGCAATAACTTCTGCGGTATTTAAATCATCATTTGCAGATTCCTTACATTTTTCAACTACTGAAGTATTAATTTCACCAGAGGTGTCACCAAGTGAGAGGTATGCATCGTACAAGCGATTGAGTGCCGTCTGTGCCGCTTCTATGGCTTCAAAAGAGAAATCAACCGTACTTCTATAATGTGATGTAAGAAGCCAGTACCTGTAAGCAACTGGAGAAATACCTCGATCAATGAGTGTTTGAAGGCGAATAAAATTATCTCCAGACTTTGCCATTTTTCCATCTTTGATATTGAGAAAATTTACATGCATCCAGTAATGAACATATTCATGTTCGCTCGCGCATTCTGATTGGGCGATTTCATTTGTGTGATGTACGGGAATATGGTCGATGCCGCCTGTATGGATATCGAAAGGTGTTTCAAGAAGTTTCTCACTCATTGCTGAACACTCAATATGCCAGCCCGGGAATCCGATACCCCATGGAGATTCCCATTCCATATCACGCTTTTCATTTGTGGGAGAGAATTTCCATAATGCAAAATCCGTAGCGTTTCTTTTCTCGGGATTCTTTTCTATACGCGCACCTTCTTCCATTCCTTTCAAATTAAGTTTTGCAAAGTCTGCGTAGCGGTCAAACTTACTTGTATCAAAATAGATTCCATCAGAAATTTTGTATGTGTATCCTTTTTGTTCGAGGGTTTGTACTAACTCTATTTGCTCTTGAATATATTCGGTGGCACGAGGAAAGTGCGTACCTTCTGTTTTTATATTGAGGAGAGAAAGGTCTTCTTTAAATGCAGCTTCGTAAAACTTCGCAATATCCCAAGCGGTTTTGCCTTCACGCTGTGCACCTTTTTGCATTTTATCTTCACCATCATCTGCATCGCTTACAAGGTGTCCAACATCAGTGATGTTGATGACTTGCTTAACCGCATACCCACTCCATTCAAATGTTCGACGCAAAGTGTCTGCAAGAACATATGCTCGTAAGTTTCCAATATGTGCGAAATTGTAGACAGTAGGTCCACAATGATACATGCGCACTTCGTCAGAGTGTAAAGGCACAAACTTTTCCTTTGTACGACCTTTGGTGTTATAGAGAAAAATATCTTTTTTTATAGCCATTGTTCTTTTTTAGCAAAGAGAAAAATAAGACCACTCGCTAGGAGTATTATTCCAACAAGATAAGCAAGATCGATAGGAAGCTCGCTTGCTGAAACAATTGCGGGTATGAGGGCTGTCGGAAGTGCCATGAAATTTAGAATAGTAAGGACGCGCATTACTTCGTTTGTGCGGAAAGCGATAAGAGAGTCGTTGGTACCTTGTAAGCTGTGAATGATTTCTTGGTAATGTTCAAGAGCATTCCAGATTTTCTGATACTCGTTATTTATATGTTTAGCGTCTGCTCGAAAGAGAACATTTTCTTCAAGTTGATTCCAAATATCTTTATGAAAACGAAGTGCACGTTTAAAGTCTAAAAGTTTGTGATTTATCTCAGAAATTTTCTCAACTGTTTTCTTGTGTCGCTCACCAAATATCTTTTGTTCAGTGTGCTGAATAACAACATCTATGTCTTCAAGTTGTTTTCCTATCTTTCGATACTGACGGTATACGACGTCAAAAAAAAGATCACGAGTAGTTTTTATTTGTTTGGTATCTACTGCATCCGTTGCAACATCATTGACTGAGCCGATTTTTTCATAGTGAACGGTAATGAGAAATGTGGTGCCAATAATAAAATCAACCTCTTTTTTCTTGCCGCCGTGAACAACTCCTTCCAAGGTAGGGAATTGAAGAACGACGTACGAATGTGTATTAAAAAAACGAACCTTAGATCGTTCGATATGTTGCGTTAACTCCTCTTTAATTGAAGTGTCGAATTTGAATTCATGGTGCAACTCCTCAACTTCCTCCATGCTCGGACTCTGCACATCAATCCAGGTAAATACTTTTGTTTCAAAGCGTGTAATCACAAAGAGTATTATATCATGTTTGACCCGTCACTTTAATTCTGGAATACTCTATACATGCGTACGAAACTCTTTTTTGGTCTGTTGTTTGCGGCGGGGATATTTTATGGAGGCTATACTCTTGGGATTTCAAATTATAATTGGGAAACGGTTATTGCAAAACAAGTTGCTGGTACAGCTGTGCCGGGAGATGTACAAGATGCAGACTTCGCGCCTCTTTGGAAAGCGTGGGCAACTTTGGATCAGAAGATAGCGCCATCAAAAGCAAGTTCAACAAAAACTATTGCAAATCAAGATAAGGTCTGGGGCGCCATTCAGGGATTAGCTTCTTCGTACGGAGATCCATATACAACTTTTTTTCCACCACAAGAGGCTAAGGCATTTGCAGAGAGCGTGAAGGGGTCGTTTGGTGGTGTTGGTATGGAGGTGACTATGAAAGATAAAGTCATCACAGTTGTTGCGCCACTGAAAGGTACTCCTGCTTTTCGTGCGGGTATCAAAGCAAACGATAAAATTATCGAGATAGATGGAACATCAACATTACAAATGTCACTTGATAAGGCAGTGGCTTTAATGCATGGCAATCCCGGAACCGTCGTTGCCTTAAAAATATTCCGTGAATCAGAAAGACGTAATATTGAGCTTTCTATCACGCGCGCAATTATTGAAGTTCCGACTATTCAAACAGAATTCAAGGACGGGGTGTTTGTTATACATTTATTTAGTTTTACAGAAAATTCAGCACCAAAGTTTCGTGATGCACTTCTAGAATTTGAAACATTTTTTAGTAGCGGAAAGACAGACAAACTCATCATAGATCTTCGAAGTAATCCAGGTGGATTTTTGGAGTCGGCAGTAGATATTGCGTCGTTTTTCCTTCCCGAAGGAAAAGAGATTGTGCGTGAAGTGGGGAACCGTGAATATGGTGAAAAAATATACCGCAGTCGAGGGTTTAATGTTTTTGGGGATAATCTTAAGCTCGCTATTTTAATTGACGGCGGTTCAGCATCTGCTTCTGAAATCCTTGCAAGCGCGCTTCGTGACCACGGTAAAGCGATTTTGGTTGGTGAGCAATCTTTTGGAAAAGGTTCGGTACAAGAGTTAATACCCATTACAAATGACACATCACTTAAAGTCACCATTGCCCGATGGCTTACACCAAACGGGAAGTCCATTTCTGATGGAGGAATAACTCCTGATGTTATTGTTCCGTATGCAACGAGTACCAAAGAAGGTGAAGTGGTAAAAGATATGCAACTCTTACAGGCAATTGCAGAGCTCAAGAAATAATGGTCTATGAAATTACTTCTCCTTGTTGATGTAAAGAAACTTGCTAAAAAGGGCTCAGTGATTGAAGTTGCTGATGGGTATGGCACTTTTCTTATTCAGAAAAAGATGGCAAAGCTTGCAACTGTTGGGACTGTCAAAGAAGTGGCTCATGTTCAGAAACAAAAAGATGCGGGAGAGAATCGAGAAATAGAAATTCTTCTTGCAGCAACAACACTCCTTGAAAATAAAAATATTACCATTCCTGTACGAGTCAATGAGAAAGGCGTTTTGTATGGACACATTCATGCGGTTGAAATATCTGAAGTCTTAAAATCTTCATATCATGTAATTCTTCCGCCGGGACTTATTCATTTACGTGAACCATTAAAAAATCTTGGAGAATACCAGATTGAGTTGAAAGCAGGGAAGGTTAAAAAAATACTCACCCTAACTCTTGTTGCAGAAAAGATTTCCAAAGAGAGGAAATAGTAACCAAAAACTAAAACCGCCATATAGGCGGTTTTAGTTTTGGTCTGCAGAGAAAGGTTTACTCAACGTTTACAACTTTCTTTGTTGAAGTTGTGCCGTCGATGTTCTTCTTTCGTTTTGAAGTGAAATTTACTTTTCCTGTTGTAACAGAGTAAAGAGTATAGTCGACTCCTCTTCGAACATTTTTACCTGCGAGTACTTTAGAACCACGCTGTCGCACGATAATAGATCCTGGGTTTGCCTTCTCGCCTGTGTACAGCTTAATACCCAAGTACTTTGGGTTTGAATCACTGAGGTTTTTTGCCGTTCCGGCGGCTTTTCTTGTTGCCATATAGTAATATACTACGTATAAATAACGTGAATACAATAATACGATACTTTAGGAATAAAATCAACATCCTTGAGACGTACCTGACAAGGAGGGATATTCTCATTATTATTGTGATTGTCTCGGTGTCCATTACCTCTTTTGCACTTGGATTTCATGCAGGTGACCAAAAACCTGTTCCCGTGGTTACAGTAAAAGACAATTCTTGTATTGCACCCGTTACGCAAGCGAGTATCGCAAATGGTGAAAGTTTGGCACGGGGGAATAGTACGATAGTGGCTTCTAAAAATGGTTCGCGATATTACTTTGTGTGGTGTTCGGGTGCATCACGTATTGCTCCGCAAAATCGTGTCTACTTTGAAACGACCCAAGAAGCAGAAAAGAAAGGGTATACTAAAGCATCAGGTTGTGAATAAAAAATAAAACTATGGTAATTATTGATTGCGAAATGACAGGGCTTGATCCAAAGAAAAATTCTATTGTGAGTATTGGGGCAGTAGACATTGAAAATCCAGAACGGAGACTCTATATTGAGTGCCAAGCGTGGGAAGGCGCAGAATGTGACCCAGAAGCTCTGGGGGTGAATGGTTTTACTGTTGAGCAATGTTTCGATAAAAACAAAAAGACGCTTCAGGAAGCAATGCAGGAAGTGTTTGCGTGGATACAGCTAATTGAGGACAAAACTTTAGCAGGACAAAATGTGTTTCTTGATATGGCGTTCTTGAATGATTCATTTGCGCGCGCAGGGATTGATTTTAAATTTAAATATCGGATTTTAGATATTCACACCATTGCATATCTGGATCATGTATACCGTGGAATCCCTGTACCGCAAAAAGACGGTCGGGCAGCACTTTCGCTTGATGTGATTTTAAAGCATGTAGGTGTACCAGAAGAGCCTCGTCCACACAATGCGCTCACAGGGGCGATGGTTTCCACTGAAGCAATTTCACGAATTGTATACAACAAAAAACTTCTGAAAGAATTTTGGCAGTACCCACTTCCTAAAAACAGACTTTCTCTCTGGGGAAAACTAAAAGCTTTTTTTGTTGACAGGGAATAAGGGTACGTGGTTATATGAATAGATGGTAAGCCAC
>DALYEZ010000011.1:0-18844 GCA_031972295.1 Minisyncoccota bacterium
GGCTGCCAGGCTTGGACTCGAACCAAGATAACATCCTTCAGAGGGATGCGTCCTACCATTAGACGATCTGGCAATGGACCTTATACTACCGCGAAATCGCCATATTTTCAATCAGACTTCTACTTCAACGTTTTAACCAACTCAGTGAGCCTAAGAGCCGAATCTGGGTTTAAAGCCTTAATTTCAGCGTAGTATTTTAGATAGGTTGCCATGTCGCCTTTTTGATATGCTTCTACCGCTTCTTTAGCTCGGTATTCTATTTTCGCTATTTGTACTTGAGAATCATATGTCTTACTCACAACTAAATCATAATTTTGATCAAGCGCATCTTGGAGAAATTGTGGCTCTAAAGCAGACGCCTCAGCATCCCCTCTTGCTCGGTAAAGCGCAAGAATATATTTTGCCCTTGCTGTGAGAAACGCGGGATTGAGATCGTATGCTTGTTTGGTAATTTCAACAGCCTTTTCATAGTCACCAGCAACTTGATACGCAAGTGCTCTGTCGAACATAATCAGTTGTTTGTTTGGAGAAAGCTCTTGGGTTTTATTTAACAACTCTATCGCCTCTTGAGTTTTTCCAAACTGGAGTAAAAGGAGTCCGGTGATCTGGAGTGTGCGGGGATTTTCTGGATCACGTTTTATTTCATCTTCAAGTTGTGTCAGCGTGAGATTTACCCACTCATTTTTTTCTTCATTAGAGATAGCTTCGCTTTGTACAATTGAAACGAGTCTTTGTCCGAGTTGCTCGCGAGCTTCGGTACGACCAAGAGGATGGGCTGTTGCTCGTTTGAACTTCTCCCGAGCAACTACACTTAACTCTTCTCTTGTATATGCTGTGCCAATATTTTCTCGTGTCCACGCTTGTGCCTGAGCATCACCTGATGCAGTAATAATGACTTCTGTATACTGCATGCCTTGAATAAGGGCAGCTCCTGCTGTCCATGGTTTATACACTAAAGAATACATCCCTACTAGACCAATGAGAGAAAGAAGGGTGGCAATGGCGATTGATTGTTGTTTTGAAAGCAATACAATCGTTTGCTTTTCTGAAGGATACGCCTTCCATGCTATGTAGGCGAGAATAAAGACAAACAATATGTAACTTGCGATATTATCGAATACAAAAAGGTTAAACACAAAATACGCTCCCAGAAGTCCTGACCACAGAGATTTTTCTATAACAGAAAAATTTTGTCGCAAAGAACGCGCAAACCACATAACATAGATTGGTGTGGCAAACAGTGCTAGATACGCAAGAAGTCCGAGTACCCCACCAGCAATCATCCAATCAAAGAAAACATTATGGGAGCGGTCGTACCACGGCTCATAGTCTGCCATGCGAGGATCGAAGTGACTTGAGAAGACATATAAAAAGTTGTCTTGCCCCCAGCCAAGCAAAGGTCGTTCTTTGAAACCTTGAAAACTCATATTCCAAATAAGGAGACGAGATGTTGCTGTATGTTCCCCTGTGGAAATACTCGCGATTCGATTTAATACTGGTGAATTTTTCACTATCTCCGCATCTTTGTTTGAGAAAAGTAAAACCCCTGCCACAAGCACTAAACCAAATACCAAGCCTACAATATAACGCATGAAGGTAAAACGCTTTTCAAAAATCGCAATTAAAATAAGTGAGAGTAGCGCCCCACCGATAAATCCAAGTACTGCACCACGAGTAAGAGTGACGAAAGCAATGAAAACATTAAGTACTCCGATGATGCCATAGAGGTAACGTGCTGAAATTTTTTTTGTTGTGTATGCAAGCCACGCAGCAATAAACGCATACATCATGGCATACCCCGATAGATACGCTGCGTTGCCAAGTGTTGCGTCGATACGATTTGCACTTTGTTGAAATAAGTTCAGCGTGCCAAAGTATTGAGAAAAACCAAAAAAGAGCACGTACGCATTTGCAACTAGTGATACTTTGAATATATTTCGCCAAACATCTACAGTTCGGACGAGTTGTGTCAAGAGAAGAAATGCGAGAAAGAGTAACGCGTGTGTAAACCATCCTTCCATACGCTCAAAATTACTAAACAAACTACGCATTGGATTTACACCAAAAATATCTGCAAAGAGAAGAACACTGACAAAAATACCGAAGGCAGTGTGTATCGGGGTCAACGTTTTTACCAATTCCCGCTTTTTATATACAACATAGGCAAATAGAATTGCAGCAATGAGAGTAAGGGTGCGAAACCAGAAATTTTTACCCGTAATAAAAGGAAAAAGGAGGGATTCGGAAATTACAATTGGGACAAAAAGGAGTGCTCCAAGCGCGATACGTCCAGTAAGCTTAGTCATAGATGAATTATTCATATAATACGCTATAGTATACCAAATAAAGCATGTATTCCTTTCTTAAGTCTAAATTCACAGCCCACGACCAACACTGGCTCATTTATGCCCAAACCATCGGAAGTCTCCTTTCCCTCATACAACTTATTATACTAACAAGAGTTTTAGAGCCAGAAGTCTTTGGACAATATAGGTACGGGATAGCAATCAGTATGATTGTGCCACTTTTTTTCTTGAGCGGTATTCCAAACACAATTACTTCAATGATTGCAAAAGGTCAAGAAAATATCTTTTTTGCTGCAATCAAAAGATATATTTATTCAACAAGAATACCCACGGTTTTCTTTCTCATTACCTCTCTGTCTCTTCTCTATCTTAATTTTACTTTTCTAGGACTAGTACTGCTACTAATTACGATATGCTCTCCTTTATATCAAACTGTTCAGTTTTATGGTTCATATCTTAACGGAAAGCAAGATTATAAACGCATTTTTTTATACGGACTTATCCCAGACATAATTGCTATTACATCTGTCATTCTTGCGAGTATTTTTTTTAGTACTCAACCCCTTGTTATTCTCGGAGTATTCCTGTTGTCAAATAGTCTCGGGACACTGATTCCTTTTTTACTTACGGTCCGAACATACAAAATAAAGTTTGAAAGTAAGATAACTTCGGAAGACCTCATTTCGCTTTCAAAAACAGTAAGTCAGTCTAACTTAATTCAAGGTGTTGGAGGGCAAATCGATAAACTCATCTCATTTCACCTCGTAAGCAGTAGTGGTCTTGCTGTGTATTCAATTGTAACAATGGCCGTACAACAGTTTAGGGGATTCCAGAAAATTCTTTACGCGATACTTCTTCCAAAACAATCCCTTAACAGAGATCATACACATTTTTATAAAGCGCTTTGGCTTTATATTGGAGTAAGTGCTCTTTTTTGCGTAGCTTATATTATTACAGCGCCAGTCATTTTCACTATACTTTTTCCTCAATACCTTGCGTTTGTTCACCTTTCACAATTTGCTTCAATTGCCATCATATTTACACCACTTACCTTTTTTACTTTAAGCACACTGCATGGACGACATGACAAAAAAAGTACTCTGCAATACACCACAATAACAACAATACTTTCAACAGTGCTATTACTTATTGGAAGTCTTTTTGGAGGAACGCCTGGGGTTACATTTGCGTTTGTCGTTTCAAGTGCCCTTTCCGGAATCCTTGGGCTTTTCTTCCTTAAAACTCACTCTTCTTAAAAACCCAGAAATACCCGAGCGGAATTCTATCTCTTAATTTTTGAAACGGAGGAAGTATGAGCAATGTTTTGTCGATTAAAATACAAAGACTTTTCCCTATATTCCTTAAGACAGTCGTAGGAATACTTCCTCCGACTGTCTGCCACAACAAAGAAAATATTCCATACCCGAGAACCTCAATTCCCTCAACAGTAAACCCATGTTTAGCCGCAAGTCCTCGAAGAGCACTCTCTGTGTATCTAAAATAATCGTCAGGACTTCCATGTACATGAAACATAAAAGGTGTGGAAGATACAAATCTACCACCAGGTTTTAGTACTCTGTATACTTCACTGAATACAGGATGAAAATCAAAAATATGCTCAAGCACATTCATAGAAACAACTGTGTCAAAAGAACTTGATTCTAAAGGAAAGGGTTTTTGAATATCAAAAACTAAGTCGCAACCATAACTGGGATTAATATTCACCGTGGTGATTCGTTTAGCTCCAGCAAGCAGTGCGTGGTAACCAGATTTTGTACTTCCACCAATATCAAGAACTGCTCCATTTACAGGGGTTTTTTCTAGCTGTTCATACTCACACGCACGAAGAATTGAATAATTTTTATTCATATTTTTTTCTTGCAACCACAACAAGGGTTTCCGTAAACTTATCTGTAATAAAAGATATCAGAAAGTAGAGAAAATCTAAAAAACGTTTCTTCCAGCTTGGTTTAAAATCAGTATCCAATGTATATAGGTAGTCAACAGAAACTACTTCAAAATTATTTTTCTTAAGTAAGCAGGTAAGTGTTTTACTATTAAAATAGCAGGTGTGATCACTATTAACAGTTGGTTCTTTCTTGGTTATCTTTTCAGCAATATTATATAAATTAAATGTATTTGGTGTGGTAATAATCAAACTACCAGTATCATCGAGTAACCGATAACAAGCATCTAAAAAATGTCCCGGATTTGATAAATGCTCAATAACATCCCCAGCAAAAACCTTTGTAAACCGCACTGAGAAATCAGCATTTTCTGCGCTTGTTTTCTGATAGTGATCTTTCGGAGAAACTTTACTTTCATCATATGCAAGATCTACACCATACACCTGGGCTCCAACTTCCTTTATTATGTTATGCGGCCAATCTTTAGAATCATACAAAACACCCTGTCCCCAAAAACCCACATCCAAAACAGAGTCCTCTTTTTGTATTAAGGATTGTATGAGGTGCTTCTTGTTTTTGTAAACCATATAAATACCTTCCAGTGGAAATGACCCCATTATACGTCTTGCTGCCAAATAAGACGAAAGACTGAAACTACCAATGACTGTTAATGGTTAATACGAGCCGCTCCCCTACAGTGATGGGCTGAACCCCATGGAGAGAGACATCTCCAAAAAAGACATATAGATTTCCTGGGGTATATTGCACTTCTGTAAAACCAAAAAGTGTTCGGGCAACCTTCGACCATCTTAATATTTCTGAAAAGATACTCGTGAAAATTTTTATTGAAAATTTTTTTCTAAGATTGGGAAAAAGGATAAGATTACCTTTGGTTGTATCTCCAGTTGGCAAAAGAAATGGGATGAGAAGATTAACATACGCTCCATCATAATGATATTCGGTCTCCTCTGTCTTTTTAAAATTTCGCGCATCTTTATAGGGAAAACCTATGGTCTGTTTTTCTCTACTCAAAGGAGTGTACTTTTGATTTGTCACTTCGCATCTTTTTTTATGAATAGCATCACAAAGATTAAAAATATCTTCCGAGAGCACTACTTGATACCCCTCAGTATTTTTTAATTCCTCATTTTTTTTGTTAGCAATCGTTTGTACAGAATGCTGCGCAATGGATTGTAGTTTCTCAAACAGTTCGCCATCAAGGAAATGTGGTATTTCATAAAAACCCCTTGCAAGCACCTGGGTGACTATTTCATCAACTAACTTCTCGTTTTTTGCTATACCTGTGTAGTCTGAATGTAAAACCATAGTATACGAACATTATAATATATTCTTGTTGTTTAATATCCCCACGATACGTGTAATAAAAGTTTCCAGAGAAAACCTAATCTCAACATACTCAACTATCTTTTTTCTGAGCATGGTAATGTCTTGCTGTGTTTGGCTTACAAGATACTTAACTTTTGATGCAGCATCTTGAGAGTCAGCCAGCACGAGCAGATTTTGATCGACATCCTGCAACATATTTTTAACAGCCTCATTCGTGCTCAAAGGAATCACCCCGCACGCCATAGCATCCAAAATAGCTTTATCCAAACTCCCTGTATTTCCAAAATGAACAAAAACATCCGTTTCTTTAAGAACTGAAATTGCTTCAGTAAGAGGTAACGCTCCCCTCCAAATGACATTGTCTGTCAGATGATGCTTCGCAACATAATTCTGAAGGGTTTCAAAATATTTCTTATCTGTATCAGTCATGGGACCACCAATTATTGTACAAATAGCATCTATTTTATATTCCGATTTTAAAATAAAAATTGTCTCCAAGAGAAGTTCTAATCTTTTTGAGGCAGAAATTCTCCCGATTGATACAAGGGAAATTGGCTTTTGTAGTCCTCTTTCGAGGTTAATGTTTTTATATAGATTCACGTCTATTCCTTGCCCAACAATATGAAGTTTTGAAGTTGGATATCGAAATCCTTCAGGTGTGGAGGAAAAAATGGCATTACACAGAATGGTTGCGATTTTTAATCTTAAACTCACTGTGCCGTGTGCATACCAAAGAGAAATCCTTTTGCTAAGTAGTCGCCATATAATTCCCGTGGAAAGAATATACTCCGGATTCATGTGTGCGAAGACGTGAGTATAGTTTTTTCTATACTTAAATGCCTGGTACACAAGAATTAGCGGCCACATTTTAAGTCCATGCCACGTGCGTGATATATGAATAACCTCTACATTTGATGGGAAAATGTCCTCGCCTTTATCCAGACAAAATACCGTTACTTGATCACACTGCTTTGCAAACTCCAACACCCATCGCGCAAAAAATCCAAGTACTGAATTTTTACTATCAAGTGTTTGCGTAATGATAAGTAATTTCATACTTGCTTAAAATGTCTTAACCATATAGGTTCTCTCTAACGTATATCCTAATTTTTTGTAGTACTCACGTACCCCAACACCCGCAATAATCGCTATTCCAGTGTAGCCTTTTTCTTGAGCAATTCTTTCAGCTTCCGCTATTAACCTGCGACCAAATCCCATATGTTGTGATTGCTCACCCTGAGCGCCAATTTTAGCCATACGTCCGTACGTGTGCAGCTCACGAATAAGAGCTTTGCCCGGTAAAACAGCTAGGTTGTCATACTCTTCAAAACCTTTAATTTCATTCCATCTTGGTAAACGGAGGCGGCAAAAAGCAGCAAGTGAGTTCTCTTGCTTGTTTTCAAATTGAAGAAATATCTCTGTGCCTGTTTTCGTTTCGTAAGAAGTATTAGTGAGTTCAAAATCATCAGGCAGTACTTCCCTGTCTCGAATTTCACGTGCACGAATATCTTTTTGTACAACGCCACGTTTTAATTGATATTCATCAACCGACTCACGAAGATTAGACTTCTTACTACTTGCAACAATGTACGTTGCTGGAATATCTCGAATAATACGAATAATACGCACATACTCTGGTACTTCTCGTTCGCAATCAGCAAGTACTTGCGTCAGTACCTCATCATTGTATGGTTGATACTCTAATTCCCTGCGCGACCACCACTTATACAAAAGAGTACTCTTTAAAATTACACACGGGTACACCTTAAGCATGTCGGGATGATGATCCTTACCTGAAAATAAATCTTTAAACATCTGCACATCCATCTCTGGATTACTTTTCGGAAGGTTAGGCATCATGTGATATACGATCTTGAGTCCAGTATTTCGCAAAAGTTCGGCCGACTCCGCTATCGCTTCAACAGTCATTTCACGCCTATTAAAATCAAGCACATACTGATCGAGGTGTTGCACACCAATTTCAACTTTCGTTACTCCAAGACGACGGAGATTATTTAACTCTTCAAGATTCACATAGTCTGGACGCGTTTCAATAGACAAACCAATAATACGCACTGGGGCTGTTTCATTTATCTTCTGAAGTGCCTCAAGTGACAATTCATCCTCTTTTAAAACCAAGCCCTGTGGAGCATGAAAATTATTACAGGCTCGAAAAGATTCCTTAGTAAACCAATCTTGGTAATCGCGTTTGTAGTAACTCCAGGTGCCTCCAATCATAATCATTTCAACTTTATCCACCGGATGACCGTTCATTTCAAGAGCCTTAAGTCGAGATGTAATTTGCCGATCTGGGTCAAATTTATTAGCCAAGGCACGTGCTGCAGCGGGCTCCTTCGAAAGGTAGCTTTTAGGCATATTTGCCTCGGTAGGACAGTAAATACAGCGTCCAGGACAAGCATACGGCTTGGTAAGCAGTGAGACGACCGCAACGCCAGAATTACTACGAACTTTGAGCTTTTTAAGCGCCTGTTCGAGCACCTCACTCTTTTCTTCAAGACCTTCAGTAACACGTTTTTTGTACCACAGGAGAATCTCGGCATTGGATGGCATTTTTCTCTCCCCCTCTTCAGTAGGCGCAAATTTTCGCTTTACAATAATATTTGAACCTGACTGAGCAATTTCAGCCCGTATAACAAGAAAATCAGCATACAAAGCATCATCACGCATGATGTGCCGCTTTAGTTTCTCTACATCTTTTTCTGACCGGACCACCTCAAACATATATAGCGACTATACACGCAAAAGCTCTTCCCGCACAACCTCACGCTCGCTCCACGGATATGCCTTACCATTTTCTCGAATCATTGTTTCTTGAGCTCCCATAGCTGTACAAACAACAATGTCGCCAGACTGGGCAAGAGAAAGTGCTTTTCTAATACCTGAGCGTCTATTTGATATCAAGAAATACTGTTCATCTCGTCGCCAACCAGATTCTGCTAAATGTTGTCCTATTTCTTCAACAATGAGATCAGGGTCTTCGTCATACGGATCAGTGTCCGAAACAACTGCATAGTCTGCGAGTAGAGCTACGACTTCTGCCATGTCTTTTCTTTTTGATTTGTCACGCCCTCCTCCTTCAGAACCAAATACCACAATCACCCTATTACCTTGTGCCATTTGTTTTAAATTTGTAATGAGTGCAGTCATACTCAACTTTTCATGTGCGTAATCAATAAATACCCGAAAGTCTTTGCCTGTTTTAATTTCTTCCATACGCCCAGGAATATATGAAAGGGTGTGAACCCCTTCGCTTACTTTTTTACGGGGGAGGTCGAGAAGGTCAGCAACCGCAATAGCAACGAGTGCGTTTGGAATCATAAATGTCCCAGGAAGCGAAAGGTCAAATCTGTCCTGATCAACAGAAAATGAAACTGTGTGTGGCGTGGTAAGAACATGTGTTGCGCGAACTGTTGCGTCTTCACTCAAGCCATAACTTATCTGACGAGGCGCTGTGATGGAACTATAATATCCATATTCCTTATCATCGTGATTAAGTATGGATGTCGGAGTAAAAAATGCACCTTTCCATTTTTTTGGCTGTGCGCTAGAAAGTGTTCTGAAGAGTTTACCTTTTGCTTCACGATACGCTTCATATGATCCATGAGATTCTATGTGCTCAGGGGACAGGTTAGTAAAGACTGCAATGTCATAGGCGATTCCTCTGTGTCTATGTTGTGCGATTCCTTGTGAGGTAGTTTCAACAATTGCCACTTCACAGCCAGCATCTGCCATCATTCGAAGATGTTTTTGAATAAAAAATCTCCCCGGCATAGTCATATGCATTGTATTTACAATATCTTTATCACCTATTTTTATTGCAGCCGTAGTAAGCATTCCTGTTTTTACTCCTGCATGCTCTAGAACATTCCAAACAAAATATGCCGTTGATGTCTTTCCCTTTGTCCCAGTAATACCAATCACAATCATTTTTCTCGAAGGAAAACCGTAGCGTATTGCACCAAGATACGCCATGAAAAAGTGGTACCAAGACAGAATAAATGTTGGGATTAACTTCTTGATGAGCGCTTTCATATGTTTACTATATCATTTACTCTGCTTCTTTTTGACGAATCGTTTCGTTTGCTAATCTAAGATATTTATCTTGTACTTCTAAAGAAATAAGTTCTGGGTCTATTAACAAAATATCGCCCGCCTTTTCAATAATATCTCTACATGATTCAAAGAAAAATCCTATCGGTGTAACTAAGCACAAGTATGCGGCAGGCCATGAAGTAGCAATTTCTTGCGCAATGGAAAGAATCATTTGAGGAGTTGGATTTTCTCGATATTTTACTTTGACCAAGTAGTGGGTATTTCGTACTTGATCGATTATTGAAAGTTGGGGGCGTTCATGAAGCCGTGATACTTCTTGTTTAAGAGCTTCTCCTTTTTCAACTGAAGCAAGCTCTGAAACAATCATTTCTTGTCCAAATGGGGCAACTATATAATCATCACCCCCTTCACGAAACATTTCAAAAACAATAAGCTCTGCACTTTTATTTTTTATGAGATTCCTTAAGTAAAATGGTGATGCCATAGTCTATGAAAGAAGTGCCCTGAACCTTCTTGGAAGTTCCTGATTGAGAAAATCTTTGTATTCTTTTTCTTGTCGCCATAGAGTTCCTACTTCTTGCCAAAGAGCACGTCCTGCTAAGAAGCCACTACACCCAGCGTCTTTCGCAACATGATACTGCACATTAAATTCCTCAAAAGTTGTCCCACCTGTGAGCACAATCCAAGGAGTACTTCCAACGAGTGTAGTTATTTTTTCACACTCCTCTTTACTTCCCGGGTAAGGAAGTTTCCACACATCACACGTAAGTCCGTCTTCAATTGCTTTTTGTACTGTTTCAAATACTGTGCCAGATTTTGTATCCCCTACTGTATACAGAACAAATTCAAGAAAAAAAGGAAGGTTTGCTTCCTTACAAAGAAAAGCTTGGTTTTTGGCAGTTTTAATTTGAGCACTCCATGACGGTACATTGTGGTTCATATACAAAAGCAACTTTGCTCCTTGAGCACCTTTCTCAATAAGTTGTTTTGGGGTGGCAAGTATTTCGGTAATTCTTTCTCCTTCTTTATCAGTGTATCCCGTTTTTTCAAGTGGAAGGAGATACGGTACAAGGCTATGCATACCTTTGAGTGCGGGGAGGCCGTAGTCTTCATCAATAAGAGTTCCACTCATATACGGTACAACCGCCCTAAGGATATCTTGCTTCACCCGAACTATCTCTTCAACTGTTGGTTCAGCGCCATTTCCTGTAAGTAATTTTACAAAACTACTTCGATGATCAAACGCAAGCATTGGAAATATATTCCCCTTCTTAAACACATCTACCATCACTCCAGTATACCCTAATCCTGTATACTGTGTACGTGAATGATCAGGTTGCGAAAGGTATCATAGATTCAGTACGAACTACATATAATAAAGTAGCGGTGCCGTTTGTTGCATCTCGAGTGCGAGATTGGAATGAGTTTGAAATAGTAATTTCTCACGTACAAACAACTGACAAAATTCTTGACGCTGGCTGCGCACACGGACGCCTTGTGCCCGCACTTCTTACACATGGTGTAGAAAAAGAAAATTACATAGGTATAGACATTTCCGAAAATCTTATCGCCAAAGCGCGCGAAACATTTCCAGATATGCACTTTGATACCGGAAATGTCTGTGATCTTCCTTACGATAACAATACTTTTGATATTGTTATCTCGAGTGCAGTGCTCCACCACATCCCTTCTCATAAACTACGTGCACGCATGATTGAAGAACTCTTGCGAGTGGTAAAACCGGGTGGAAAAATTGTTCTTCTTGTGTGGAATGCTTTTTTCTTCAAACATTTATGGAGACCTATTTTTGTGTCATATCTAAAACACTTCTTCTCTTTTGGGAAATATGATGCAGGTGATATGTATTTGCCTTTTTTTGGAAAGGAAAATAGACGCTACGTGCATGCGTTTACGAAACAATCTTTACAGAAACTCTTAAACAAAATCTCTTGCCAAAAAAGCACCCTAGAAGATACAGGAAAAAACTTTTTTATCTTACTTGAGAAATAGTTGCGATCCATGAATTAACGACTTTTGATTCATACATATCAAAAGAGTCTATGGTGGCACTCGCATGGAGGCATGCATTTTTAAATTGCATGTAGACATCTTCGGTTTCCAACATTTTTCCTATTGCATTTCCAAGAGTAGCAGCATCTTCAATGGGCACAATGACTCCCTCTTTATTATCTCTAATGAATTCATGAGCACAGCCAACATTAGTCATGACAACGGGTACACCTGCTTCAATAGATTCAACCGCGACCCGGCACCAACCTTCATACACTGAGGAGATAAGTGTAAGTGTAGCGTTTTGATACAAATCCTCAGCCTTCATCCAAGGAATTATTTCAACGTATTCTGATATCTTTAATTCAGAAATAACCCTCTCTATCTCTTGTTTTAAGGGTCCCGCGCCAATAATTTGCAGCCGAATATTTTTATTTTTTTGTAGAGCAAGCGAAAACGCTTCAAGGGCAATGGGAATTCTTTTAAACCACACAAAGCGAGCGGGTAAAATAATACTATGTGGTTTCACATTAAAACTTGATACGGTCTTTTTGATTTCTCGTTTATAAAACATCGGTACTGTATCTATCTTCTTGTCTGTAATATGCAGTCTTTGTGTACAAAAGTTTTCAAGTCGCTGAGACACAACTCGTACTCTGTGCGCTCGTGGCAAAACAAAAAGACTTAAAAGATATTGCACATAGGTACGAATGCTCTCATGCTGCATATGTGCACTAGAAATATCTGTATGAATCTGAACATGAAAGAATGTTTTAGTGAGTCGAGAAATGATAAGCCCAATCAAACCGATTTCAAATGGATCTTGCGTAGTAATAACAATCTGACACCCCTTGGACTGTAATTCCCTTACATCTTTCCATATTTGGAAAAAACCAAATATTGATCCGATTACTGTAGAAAAACCAACAACAAAAACATTATTGTTTGAAATTCTTTTTTGCGAAATTTTTTTTGCAAAGATATAGGCGTGTATACTTGAAAAATGCCGCGCGTAAGTAAGAGTACGCTCCATAGCTTCAGATGATTCGCTAAGAAGTGAGGCATCCTGCCCGAGCATGACAAGATATATATTTTTGTTTTTTATATTTTGTTCCATATGTGATGATACTCTTCAGCTAACACCTTGTAGGTTCTTGCTATTCTAAATTCTGAGATTTTTTGAGATTGCACATGATGAACATTTTCATCCAATATCATTTCAAGGCTCTCCTGTATCTTGTTTTGATTTGTACTGTCTACGTACAGCCCAATATTTTGAGGAAAAAGGTTTCTAATTCCTGTGTCTTCTGTACAAATAAATGGACAGCCACTCGCCACACTTTCACAAATAAGATTCGGAGCAACATCACTTATTGATGGCTGAATAACCGCATAGGTTTCTGATAATACCCCCACTCGTTCCTGCGGATCAATATAATCAAACGAAAGCATAGCGTCTGGATATTTTTTAGCAAGTTCTTTCCAGATCTTCTTTAGTGTCTCAGTATTTTTAAATTCAGATGCACGCACAGGACAGCGTATTATTTTTAGCATTCCGGTTTTCCAAGCATACGGAATAGCCCCTGTAACAAGAGCATTCTCAACAACATAGGTTTTTATATTTTCTAAGCTATACGGTTTTTTCCAAATATCTTGCTGCCAAGAAGTATTAAAGATAATAGCTTCAGCACTACGAAGAATCCTGCGAGTTAAAAAGAAAATTACTTTTTCCTTTACTGAGAGTTTTGGTGTTGGAAAGTAGAATGAAGAAAGTTTTTTATGGTCTTTCGTCCGAGCGAGATACGTTTCCCAAAGAAAATCTCCGCCTATGCGTACAACATATTTTTTTCGTTGTAGAACGCACACAGACACTGCAAGAATGAGCGCGCTCCACGTGTCTGCAATTACTACGAGCTCTGCTTTTTGAGATAGTCTCCAAACGTCGCGCACAAAAAGAAGATTTCGTTTTAGTTTTGAAAGTTTCTTATATGGTTCAAAATTTGCATAAGAAATCCTATAGCCCATTTTTATAAATTCAGGTCCGATGGAAGAAACAAATGTTGCCGGCCCTCCAATCGATGGAGGAAAAAATGCTGAGACAAGGAGGATATTTTCTACTTTCATACAAATAATAATTCTTTCATCTTAAGAGCAATCCTCTCCCAAGCATATTTTTCTTGTACAAGTACTTTTGCATTTACGCAAATGTTTTTATATAACACTTGATCAAATATAAGTCTTTCTACAGATCGAGCAATACTCTCTGGATTTTCATTCTCACAAAAAAGCCCTGTCGCTTTATCTCCATGAGACTTTGGATCAAAAAGAAAATCAGGTATTCCGCCGACAGGTGTCCCTATTACAGGTAGTCCGACTGCCATTGCCTCTAAAAAGGAATTCCCTAGACCTTCCGACCGAGAAGGACGAATAAATACGTGCGCAGATTGAAGCAGTTGTATCACTTCCTTCTTTTCTTTTTGACCGTGGAAAATTATCCTTTTTTGTAGACCGTATTCAGCAACCTTTTTCTCAAGCATTTCTCTTTGAAATCCATCACCAACAATATCGAAATAAACGCTTTCCGGTAGTTTTACCATTGCCTCAATTACCAAATCAACGCCATTTTTTGGCACCAATCGTGAGGTCGTGATGAGTCGAAACTCTTCTTTTTTAACAGGTTGTGTTAATGGAATAAATTCTCCTACATCAACACCATTTGGCACAACCTCAGGTACAACTTGGGCCTTCATATGCAGAGCCCATTCTTTCAGAAAATTAGAAATGGTTTGAATTTGTTTTGCCTGTTTGAACACACCAGAAAAAAGAGTTCCAAACACTCTCATTTGTTTTTCTATATGCTCTGTTGGATCACCTTCTTGTAGTGTAAGAAGTAGCGGCACCTGAGAAACTCGAGAAAAAATATTCCCCGGAACACCCGCACTATGTGCCATTATTGCCCATACTTTTTCAAACTTTATTTTTCGATGTAGCCAAAGTCCGACAAGAGGAGCCCAAAACTGGTAAAGAACTTTATTCAATCGTAATGGAAATGCTCGCAAATCTTCAAAAGTTGAGTTCTTTTTAGAAAAACCTATTCTGTGTACAAAAACATTTCCTATTTTTTCTTGTTTTGAAAGAATGCTGTCATACCGAAGCGTAATGAGATGGAACTCAAAATCTGTAGAGTGTAACCGGTCAGTAATTTCACGAAGCGCAACCTCTGCCCCACCCACAAAACGCGGGTAGTAGCTCATTGAGAAAATGAGAATCCTTTTTGGTTGTCTATTATTTTCCATCATCAATTATTGTGTATTCGTCAGCCAAGGCACTCTCTTTTTTTGTTCCCAAGAACGCTCCTGCCACCACCGTAATTAAGAACAGCGGTAGAACATACCATAACACAGAAGTGCTCTTTTCTCTGGATGTTGTTACAGCTGCAGTAAGTGGTAACTCGGACGTCGAAGATGCTTCTGTTTGAGTAGTGGAAGCTTGGACTACTTTTTGCAACTGCACAGGTGGGGATACACTTGCCATCTTGGTCGCTATTTTTGGATTTGATTGTACAGTATTTGCCACATACGTTTTTAAAACAGTAGTAGAAGTTGCTGGTGCTGAGGCAATATTTGCAGTCACCGCCCTCCCTGGATCATATCGAGCTATGACTACCTTGTTTGGAAATAAAAGTTCAGTAATCTTTGCAGTACTATCACTCTTAAATTGAGTGACTTCTTGTGGAATACGCAGAGACGCGAAAGGTGCAATGAATGTGTTTTTTGGAAAAACATAATATCCATTTTCTCCGCCTCCTTTTTGTAAAAGCCAGAAAGAAAGATCTGTAAGATACTTTGATTTGTTTTCAATACGAATATAGGTACCGCCCTGTTCATCACTCCCCTCCGATAACAAAATATCTAAGGCAACAACAGTTACGGACGTGTGTTCATATGCAAAAGCAGTTGTACCATCTGCGGATGCGACAATATCAAGCACTATATGATATGTACCGGGATATTTATATCGATGAGTCGTTACTGACCCATACCCAACAGTGCCGTCCCCAAAGTTCCAAGTAAAAAAAGGGTTGAGTGCTGTTTTACCACCTGAAACAAATGCCTGAGCTTTTAAAGTCGTCTCCGCGCCAGCAAAAGCGATTTGTGGAGTAACAATTGTACCGAAAAGTTCAGCGGCACCATATGTACTCCCTGAGCCTGTAAGCGCCGGACCAGTGCCATTTATTGTGGTTTCGCCACCTGACGAAGTGGTCGTTGCACCACTTGTTCCTCCTGAACCATTTGCTGCGACTCCGGGTGACGGCACTGCAGCAATCCAAGCCGTAGACTTCTGGAGACTGTTTCCATCACCTGCTCCACCAAGTGTAACATCATACAAATATTCATCTGACACAACACTGGCATCATTTTTAAACGCAAGCGCTTCGCCAGTATTACTCAATGAAAAAGAAGACTTAAATATCTTGCCTGAGAAGTTTGGAAAATCGATGAGAAACTTTGTTTTATCAGAGACCACGACACCATATTCATTAGCCGCTAGCTCTGCTACATATCCGTCTATTTGTTCGATGCCATGATTTACATTTGCTTCAAAAAATTTCCAAGTTGTAAAGTTAATCGTACTACCTCCAACATTTTGCACCTCCACCCACTCCCGTCCAGTATCAGACCCCGATGGGTCATACATTACTTCAGTAATTGCTATTTGAGCACAGGTAAAAAAAGTACTACTTAAAAGGAGAACTCCGAGCGTAAGAGCCCTATTCATCCCCTAAGTATATAATCAACAAAACAACTACTCAAGAAGCTTTTTCAACACATCTGCTGGAATTTCATTGCTTTTTTTTGCCGGTGGGTCCGGATTCTCACGAGTCTCCTGCTTTTTTTCTTGAACCTGAGGAGTAACAAATGCTTGTTTTGGAACAGTTTGTTGTGTCACCTGATTGATACTTTCTTTCAGCTCAGTTTTATTCTTTACATCTGTCACATGAGTTTTAGATTGATTTTGTGAAGCAAGTAAAGAAGACAGGGACACCCGTTGTCCACTATTATTATCTTTTTTTACTTCCAGCTTTTGAATGGTGTCTTTTTGCACACCCTGTATTTCTTTTTGCAATGCGTCGCGCAGGCTTGTATTTGAAGAGGTTGCATTTTGCATCATTGGCTTTTGAGCAACTGCTGCAGATCTTGAAAACTGATTCTGTACCTGAGGTCTCGTCGCAGGAATAGGTTCAATCTTTTTTACTTGTTGTGGCACTTGAGGTACTGCTTGCGTCACTGTTTGTTCATTTTTAGGGTAATAGGTTGCCTGGGATTGAAACGGTGGCCGTGGTGGAATACCTTTTGCCATTCGTGCTTGTTCACCTTTTTGCGTATCACGCACACGATCCTCCTGAGTAAATGACACTGGGGCATGCCAGTCGCGAATTTCTTTTTCAACGTCCTCTTTTTTGCGCGCAAACTTCATTCGTGAAGCATCGATTACTTGTTGTTTATATGACGTCTCTGGAGGCAAAATTGGTGGTAAGGTAGTCGCAGAAAAGGGTTGTGAGCCAACTCCGTCTATCATCAGTCGTAAATATATCTGCCGTTGTCCAAGACTCACCACATCTTCCAGCATAAAGTACGGTGCAAATTCTTTCTCAAAAATTTCAGCATCTGCAGAACCAACTCGAAAAACAACCATTGTTCCTACATTACCAAACACAGCCTCTTTCACCTTCTCTGACATTTGGTCAACGTATTGGTGTGCAATAGTTAGATTGAGTTTGTATTTACGCGCTTCAGATAAAATATTTGCAAACGAGTCACTTGCGAATGACTGAAACTCATCTACATAGAAATTAAATGGAGGTAGTTCATGCATTTCACTTTCACTCTTGTCTGCACGACTCATAGCAGCTAGATACATCTTAGTAATAAGCATTGATCCGATGAGGTTCGAGTTACCTTCCCCCATTCTTCCTTTCGAAAGATTCATAATGAGAATCTTTCTGTTATCCATAATTTCCCGAATATCAAAAGAAGACTTGGGCTGGCCAACTAAATTTCGAATGCTCGGATTCCCTGTAAATTGACCAACTTTGTTTTGAATCGCGGGCGCTGCTTCAGCCGCAAACTTGTCAGTATACTTTGCATACTCTTCCACCCAAAACGCCTTTACAGAAGGATCGGTAACATTATCAACAACCTTCTTTCTGTAGTCTTTATCAGAAAGCATTCTATTTACTCCAAGAAGTGTCGACCCTGGATACTCAAGAAGTGCGTGTAATATATTTTGCAAAATATATTCCATTCGCGCTGAAAACGTACCCTTACCGTCAGAGTCAACAAATATTTTCTTAAATGAACTCATCAAACCATCAACAACTAAATGACGGCGTTTTGGATCAACATCTTCAAGCACGTTGAACGATATTGGGTACTCATCATCAAACGGCGCAAAATAGACAACATCTTTTATCCGATGTTCAGGAATATATGAAAGGAGTTTTTCTGCGGTGCCGCCGTGAGGATCAATAAACGCAACACCTTCCCCACTTTGAATATCTTGAATGGCAAGATTTTCAAGCATGGTCGACTTTCCCATACCCGTCATACCAATCACATACATGTGTCGGCTTCGGTCTTTGTTTTTTATGCCAAACTTCGTCTTCTTGTTTCGAAAATCAGTTTCAGCAAAGTACGTTACCTTCTCATCGAGGTTCATTAACTACAGTATACCAAAAATCCGCCCAAGCGGACGGATTTCTGTAATCTTTTATTGTGCAACGTATGGAAGGAGTCCCATGAATCGTGCTCGCTTTACTGCGACAGAGAGAAGTCGTTGATTCTTTGCAGTAAGTCCTGACTTTCGTCGTGAGAGCATACGTGCACTTGGATTCAAAAACTTTTTAATAATCTCTACGTCTTTGTAATCAATGTGTTGAATATTGTTTGCGTTGAAGTAATCTGCTTTTTTCATACTTTTTTAAAATGGAATATCATTAATGTTTACATCTTCATCTCCGTACTCTATCGTGTCGAGTTTGCCGTCACTACTCATTGTTTGGCCTTTTACCTCTCCGGTATCAGCAGGACTTCCCCCTGTCTTTGATCCGAACTGAACACTTTCAGCAACAATTTCTGTACGGTATTTCTTCTCGTTTGTTGTTTTGTCATCCCAACTTCGTGTCTGAATTCTTCCCTC
>DALYEZ010000012.1:0-6185 GCA_031972295.1 Minisyncoccota bacterium
CTTTATATTATAACGTACAAAACACTTTTTGAATGCTCATAGATTATTGTGGTTCCGTATTTTTTAAATAATTCTAACTAATTATAAAAAAGAAAAACGGGCTGCCGAAGCAGCCCGTTGGGGGGTAGGGACACAAAAATCAGTCTTCGAATCCATCCGAGAACAGTGGCCGGAGAACGAGTGCCACAGACACTGGTGGATTTTGCCCAACAATGTACTGACAGGTAATACTCACATTCTGTTCGTAGATATAGGCAATCGTCCCATTGATCTGGTCTTGCAGGGTTGGCGTACCTTTCGCTACAGAAGCAGAACCAAAGAACGATTGTTCGTCCGTAAATGGCGACGTAGGAATTCCGACGCCAGTAAACCGAGCAGTTCCATCAGGCCAATATGCATTGCCTGGGCCACGATAGTACAAGGCATCCATGCATGTAGTGTCATTTTGACCACTATTGAGGATGACATCATCTCCACCGCCAGGAAGGTTGTCGGGGCCATAATCCACTCCAACCCGATTTGTGCCGTCAAGAGTCGTTCCCGTGAGCGTGTTCACAAAGTTCAGTGCGCCGTCAGAGCTGGTGAGCACAAACGTCACATCTTGCAACGTAAAGCACTCGGTGCCATCACCCTCAATAGCGACACCGCAGTGCAGGCGGTTGCCATGTTCGGCAGCAAACGGGGCGCCCGGATTAGCAACCCCACGCCATGAAATTCCCGAGGTAACCATGACATCTTGAGGGGTGTAAAACCCGTCCTCAATGACATGGTACGCCGCCGGATCTACGGCGGGATTTCCCGTACTCCCCAAGTTACCTTGGAGAGATGCTTGCGCCGCACTGAGGTACGGTGCCCAGCTGGGCGACCCAAATGCGTTTGGCGCCGGTGATGGCTGTATGCGGATGGTGACAGCTGCCGAAGCATTCACCACACCGAACATCAGCATCAAAAAAAACAAAGAGCATATTCTGTACATGGACTTCTCCAAAGTTCGAAAGGCTACATTAGCCAAACGTGCTGTGTTTATAACATATTTTTATTGAAATGTCCAGGTACTCCGCTATTTCGTCTGCTGCTTTTTTATTCCAAAAACTTCCTCTTACCTCATACGTCTTAGGTAATTAATTTTGCACTATAACCGGAATACCAACATCCGCCCACTGATACAACTTTTTTGCTGTAGCCACCGGTAAGTTCACGCATCCATGCGACCATGGCTTACTAAATTGATCATGCCAATATGCTCCATGAATAACGGCGCCGCCTTGAGTAAAATATAAATCCCACGGAACGCCAGGAAGATCGTAGTACTGATCACTTACCTCAGGTATCGGACCTTGCATGTATCTACTTGGAGTTTTTCTAAATATAAAAAATGTTCCGCGAGGCGTTGGGGTGTCTGTAAGTCCTGTCGAAGCAGGCTCTTTCATAAAAATTACATCCCCATCAAATGCATATACCATCTGTTCAGAAATATCAACAACAATACGCTTTGTACTCGAAGCATTCACACGAGACACTTCTTGATCACCAACATCTGTAAATAACTCAACTGATTCGGTACCCGCAACATATACATCTCCCTTTACTCTTTCTGGATAACGAAGCCACGTACTAAATGCAATTCTATACCACGTTAAACCCTCAATCTCAACACTATCTTTAACTTTAAGTACCACCCCATTACGTAATTGCATTACCACTGGATATTGCGTCCCAGCCCCAGAACGCATATTCACACATGTTCCCACTCCGTTCCAATCACATCCATTGTGTATCGAGATATATTGAAACATCTCTACGGTCGATGTCGCCTTATTTGGCACTCCACCATCTACGGCTGCAAGATTTGATATGTCTATTTTTTCTGATTTTCCAAGCACAGACACTAGAATAGCTAGGGCAGTAATTACAAAAATTGTAGCTCCTATAAAGACCTTTTTCTGTCTTTGAGTTTTCTTCATATCTATAACCTGTATAACACACAACCACAAAGGAATCTAGCTTTTTGTATAAGTTTGACTCAAAAATGCTTTCGTGACATTGTTGCATTAATCAGGTCATGGTGACTTGGTGCACATTGGGAGTCATTGAGATGGAGAGGATAGGAATTACAATCGAGTCTGTATTCAGCTTCTACGATACAGCCTTGGCAGAAGATGGAAAGTTGGTTTCGTTTCCTGGTGCTGTTGAAGCATTATCCTGGCTCAAGGCAAGGGGGGACAAAGTCTGCCTCATTTCTGTTTGCTCAAAAGAAGAGTGGGAGCATCTGAAAGAGCGGATCTTGGACAGGGTTGATGTGCCGCTTTACTTCTGCGAAACAGAAGACGGGAAAAGACAACTCTGCACAGAGCACCGTCTGGCAACCTATGTCGACAGTAGTCTGCTGAGTCTTGGGCAGCTTCCTGAATCAGTAACCACAAAGTTCCTGTTTCGCCCGAAAAAAAAGGAGGTCTTACAATATGCACGACTGCTCAAAACAGTTATTCAAGTGGAAACTTGGGAGCAAATTCTGCTGAAGTTGATGCAGAAATGAAGCAAGACCTCCCTCGTACGTGGGCCAATGTTTGTAAAAACTTGGCCTACTTTTTTATTTAAACACTACTGACCCACTATCAAATTTGAGGTCGAGGATAAGTTCTCCACGATTTGTGAAGTGATAATTACTAGTATGTTCAAGCATTAGTGCGAAAACCGTATCTTGAGAACCCGCACAATACATCTCAGTCATAAATATTTCAGAAAAAGTAATTGTGTCAGTGTTCGCAGTGTAGCTTCCACCCATACTATTACAATCAGTTGTAGCAGAAAACTTTCCATTAGTACCAAAGGTAAGAGAGAACGCTCCCGCTTTTGTGGGACGTATTTCACGTTCATCATTATAGAGTGTCGATATCCACACCCATTGTTTCATACCAAGTGACATTTTCGATGGGTCTGCCTCGCCTTCAAAGTTTTGCTCAACCTCACCAAACTGCATTATCTGAGGATCGAGAAAAAGCCATTTACTTTTTCCAACTGAAGGGCGCGTAGTGAAAGGTTCTCCCGGAGCACGATCAGCATAGTTAACAATTACAATCTTTCCGTTACCCTTTTCTGTTGTCTGAGGAGCAATCCGATCACCAAGTAAGAATGCCTCAGATCCTACATATCCTCGATCTGTATTAAGCGCAGCTACAACATAATAAAATGTCCCACTTCCCCCTGTTGTTTGCGTAAGAAGAAACACAACATCGTCACGTCCATCACCATTAAGATCAGACACCACTCCATTTCCAAAATACTGAGTAGTAACTTTTGAAGCAGATCCTGGAGCGGCTTCTGTTTGCGCTACACCATCTTTAAGTTTGACACGCATTCCTCCAATAACATACTCAGCATCTTTATAGTCTTCAGATGCATACCCTTGTTTTTCGTTATATATATAATTATTGATCGTATAAAAAATTCCAATCAAACCAATAACAACTAGTAATATGGCAAACACAATGCCTCTTCCCACAAAAAAGTTTCTTATATTCATACAAATACTCTACCATTTTAGAGACTCTCAACCCACCTTTTTACGCTCTTGTTTAAAATGTTTAAGATATGCAACCACGATGAAACAAATTATCACCAGAAGAAACCACGAGGTTATTTTTTGTAGACTTACTACTTCCCATACATGAATTTGTCCGGGGTATTTCCAAGCACCATAAAATGTAGCTATGTTTTCAGCTATCCATACAAAAAAGCCAATGAGTATAAAACTAAGAATGATCGGCATTTTATACTCCCTTTTACGGGGAGTGAAATATACATTCGTGCGGTAATAGATAATAACTATTGCAACAAATAAAAGTATTCTGAAATCAAGAATAAAGTGATTAGTGAAGAAGTTTAGATATATAAAGAAGCATAAGATAATGCTTACGATATATGGTGGATGATTACTTAAACGTAAGTTAAACACTTTCCATGCCTGTGCAACATAGCTTCCCACTGCCGCATACATAAAGCCACTATAAAGCGGTACTCCAGCAATTTTCAAAAACCCAGGTTCTGGATACGACCAAGACCCAATCGCAGGATGAGTCTTATACAACTCAAGACATAAACCAATTATATGAAATAAAAAAATTGTTTTTGCCTCATCTTTTGTTTCTAGCTTAGAAATAATCAGAATTATTTGAATGACAATCGCGGCAATAAAAAGAAAGTCGTACCTATGGATATTTCCAAGCGGAATGTAATTTGAAACAAAAAGAGTGAAGAGAAAAAGTGCTGGAAAAATAACAGCCCGTAACTCTTTTATGGTAAAGAAAAATAACTCTTCTGAAAAGAATTTCCACTTAAACACTGTAACCCATGTATATATTTTAGAAAGCATATTTTACTTGAGCCTACTCATTCGTCTGCGCTTATCAATACTTGCTAGATTGTTTGGTATCGTAAAATTCCCCAGCAGATCCTAGAAGACTCTTCTAATAGCTTTTATTTTGCTATTTTGACACTCTTTGGAATTGGTTTAGAGGTGACTGATTTTTTAGGCAGAGCAATTCTTTTTAACACTCCTTTTCTTTTGACAATATTTTTATAATCCCACTGTATGTCTTGTGCCTTCTCCAACCAACGTTTTAAATCTTTCTTGTTGATTTGCGACACATCTGTATACCTGATTTCAGATGCCTTAAAACTACCCTCTTTGTGTAAATCTTTTTCCTTGAAAGACTGTCCACTCCAAAAAAGTAGCCGCACACAATCTTTTAATTTGTCGTACCCAACAATAGGATTACCATCCAAGAACCACACAGGATGAGCGTGCCAAATCTTATTCTCAGCTTTCGGTAAGTTTCGACTTAACCCCTCAGCTAACACTTCACAAATTTCTTTACTAACTCTAGATTGTTTTTTATTGTAGGCTAAAATATCTTTGCTTATTTTAGTAAGTGTTTTAGACATATATATTATTTCTCACAAATCTCCTTGAGCTTCAAAAGAGCTTTTGGCCACATTCCTTCAAACATTTCTTTCATAGCTTTAGATTCCGGAGTTGACTGCATTTCCATATCCACAGCAAGAAGTGTTTCAGTCCCTTTGTCAGTGAACGTATAGTTCTCATATGCGGGGAGCCACTTCATCACTTGTTCACTGGTGGTATCTTCAACACCATTCTTTATTTCTCCTAAGTGTTTGATTGAAACAAATGCGTATGGAATATTTTCAGCTATTTCAGATACCATACCACTTCCGCCTGATCCTAAAAATTTCATTTTACTTCCTTTATCCCAAGAACCTTCATAATAGGAGGTTGGCTCAAAAGCACTCGTCCACTCTTTGTATGATTCCTCTGCCAACATCGTATCCCATACCTTTTGCACGGGAGCGTGTATATCTATCTCAAAATGCATTGTTTCTTTCATGTGTTTATTATACTCCTCAAAGTCCAAACCTCTAGTTTGGTGTTAAAATAAAGAAAACTATGAAGCAAGTAGATGCAGCGAAAAAACATCGAATCTATACCATGAGCTTTGCCAGTGTCTATCCACTATATATTACTAAAGCAGAGAAAAAAGGACGTACAAAAAAGGAAGTCGATGAGATTATTCGCTGGTTAACCGGATATAGTCAGAAGGAATTAGAAACGCAATTAAAAAAACAAACAGATTTTGAAACCTTTTTCACAGAAGCTTCTCAACTAAATCCTTCACGAACTTTAATTACTGGTGTCATTTGCGGTGTCCGACTGGAAGACATCAAAGAACCAACTATGCGGGAAATTCGGTATCTAGATAAATTAATCGATGAATTAGCAAAGGGAAAAGCAATGGAGAAAATTTTGCGGAAGTAAACGGAAGTTAGCTTATATTTTTATTGACTGGCATAACTTCAATCCACCCGCCTGGGATACCAAAGTGTGGGTGGTTTTTGAACATTTCTGCCGCTACTTCAAGTGACTCAGCCTCAACAAATGAATACATCATGATGTCGTTTCGCGAATCCTCTACCCCGCTTGAGGTTATACGCTTCGGTTTTCCTACACCTGCGCTCTCAGTCAGGAAACCTTTGTGTTCTGACATCCACGCATTCCATTCTGATTGCATTTGAATCTCCTGAGCCTTTCGCTCTGCTTCAGGCATCTGTAACCATTGATCAAGCCCAGCGTGAGGCATTTGGTACGTAACAAAGAATTTCATATAAAC
>DALYEZ010000012.1:6285-9933 GCA_031972295.1 Minisyncoccota bacterium
TTCTTTTAGGCAGCTAAGTATTTGCTGCAAATGTGACTATCAAGAATATCCCTATGGTATTAAGAATGAAGGCAAGAATCGCAAACTGCCACCATTTTATTTTTGAAAGCCCCATCATTCCTATACCAACCTCATCTGGAAATGGCGATGCAATAATAATCGCCCCAATAACTGGAACAATCCACGCAAAATATGGCGTACGGAAAAGTGCAGAAATATACGAACCGTGGAACCGAGAAATAAGAGGTCGCAACTCTTCAAAAACACCATCTTTTAAGAACCTGAAAATTATAAGATCCCCAATAACTGCACCCGCTCCGGCATATAGTGCAATCAAGATGGGATTAAATTCCTGGGCAAGATGAAATAATATAACTGATGCTGGAGCAACTGTAAAAGTCGACACGAAAAATATTCCTGTAATAACGGCACCGAAATAACCGTAACTACTTATATATTTGATAAACGAATGCACAATGGCTGTATCCGCCAACAAAAAAAGAGCGAGTAAACTTACCGCAAGTAATGCTGTATTTTTATATTTCCAACGGAGTGTTTTTTTCATCTCTTTATTATGCCTCTTTTAATAAAGATAGTCATGATGATATTAATACATATCATCACTATCGAGTGGAAAGTAGTTGCAATGTTGTACGCTTGCAAAGAAAAAAGTGTGAGTACGTGTCGGGCAACGTTCATCTCGTACAAAAGCGGCCTTTCTGTTTCTGGATGAAACCATGTTTTTCGCAAAGTAGGTATAAATGCAACAATATCAATCAGAACAACAATAACAACAGAGATGGTTGGATCCTTAGTGAGTGCCCAAGGTATGAGCCCAATAAGAGCAATTATAAGAAAATAATGGTCAATTGCACGAATATGTCCTACCTTCCCTTTCACAAGATACTTGAGAGAAAAGAGAAAAATAATAATGGTAAATCCTTCAGCAACACCTGTAGGTAATGCGCCAATACCTGCGCCCTTAGTCAATCCACCAAAGAAAGTGGTCATGGAAACAATAGACCATATAAACCATGTGTATGGATGTGGATACACATTACCCTTAATCACATCTTTGAGGTATGAGATGTTTCCAACAACTGCGAGTACCGCGGCAATAACGGCCAGAGTTTCTTTCATTTACTTCTTTATTCTACCATTTCGATGCCCCCAGGAATAAACTTGTTACGAGCATTACCTAAAGTCACCTTGACTGCATCTTATCTTCCTTTAATCGAAATTTGATTATTTTAGTAACAAGCGAAGTTGGAAGAGGTTTTAGATAAGAAAGCCGAATACAGCCTTTGGAAAAACCAATTCCCTGTTTATTCAATTCACTTTCAAAAGCTTTCACTCCGGAAGGAGTTGGATAAAAACCCAAATGCCCTTTCATGGAAGCAAAGTGGAGAAAATTTTTTCCATTGAGCTGGATGGTCGGCATACCATATCGAATAACCTCCTCTCCTTTAGGAACGAGCTTCTTAACTATAGACCGCATTTCCTTAATCTTAGAGCGGAAGTCAGTCGGAACATCCTTTATATATTCATTTATATTTTTATAAGTTTTCATATATTTCAATACTCCTCGGATTCTGAACCCATCTCAAACTAAGCGCATGTCTGGAACGAAGTTAAAACAATTATCTTGTTGCAGCCCATGTTTTAGCCCTAGCTTCTATGGTATCTACTACTTCTTTATTGCCAGCAATGTCAGCAAATACAACTCTTTACCTTCTTGTGACCTCGTACGAAAAGCGATAGGATGATTCCTTGATTTTTTCGCCAGACTTTGGATATGGTGCAACTTCGATCAAGGTTATTTCAAAATCTCCAAATGTTTTTGGCTCATTAAGCTTGAAAATTTGTTCACCATGAGAGACCTTGGTTGCGGTGACGGTGCGTACCTCGACAGTGCCAGCCCAGATGCATTGCACGTCAGAAGGGCAACGACTGTCAGAAACAACTTCTTTGGGAGTAAGAGAAACATTTAATGCGGTTGATACCTGACCAAGTGTTGTTGTGATTTTTGCCGATTTTGCATCTGGCTCAGGGCACATCGCAAAACTACAATCACTTCCTGTTCTGCCCACAACCGAACCATCCGGGCACACCTTGCCGTCACCGTTACACTCATATGCAATTGGCTCTGGATCTTTTTGTTCGGGGTCGGGCTGATTTGTGTACTTGGTAAGTACGAATGCTAAAGCAAGAATTGCGACCAGGGTAAGTATAATTATATTTTTTCTATTCATATTAGGTAATTTAGCGTATAAACATCGATTGTCGTAAAGGTATTATAGCACTTTCAAGTCTCAGACACTTGACCCGTCTAGGCCCTTCGATACTCTAATAAACTGCTGAGATTGTGGGGCGAAGTTGGAACTCTACTTTATTTTAAGTAAGTCTAAATTTGATTAGGGAGAATCATTGGCACTAGAGTGAAACCATTTTTCTTACTGTAATAAAATCTTAAACTTCCTGAGATATTTGTTAAAGTATTTAACTGTATTACTAAATCCATTAGCTTTAATGATTTATCAACCGCTAGATCAATTTCTTGTTGAGGGAGGTCGACAGGAATAAAAAAATAAGTGTTTTTAGAGTAAGCATCCTCGGATTCCCCATAATAGATTATAAAATATTTGTATTGTTTTTTTGCTTTAGAAACAATTTTTGGAAAATATTCACTTATTGCTAGTTTTATTAAGTCATACGCTACTCCTTGGGCAAAAAAAGAAAAGATAAACTTACCGAGATCAACAAAATCTATAGGTATTTCAGACCCAGTAGCGGAACCTTCATGAGTTTTTGAATCATCTAAGACTTCATTAAGAGTTTTTTTGTAGTCAAAATCAACTTTCAATCCCTTAGCAAGAGTTCGGAGTTCATTTTCTATATTTTTATCATTAAAGAATATTTTCATATTTATTTACCTAAACAATATTCTAAGTGGCACTTGTGGAACCATGTAGTATTTATCTCCAACCACTTCTTGCAGTACTTTAAAAAAGTTATTTTTCTGCTTTTACAAGATAAATGATAGTCAAAAAAGTTGCACAAAGTGCGTACCACAATGAATCGTACACATCAAACAAATCTTCAAACAGAAAAATATATAAGGAAAAAATTGCACCAAGTATTGCTAACTTATAAATAAATCTAAATATTTTTTTCATTTTTTCTTTCATATTTTATGGATTAACTGTTTCTAAATAATCTAAAGCATCACCCATTTCTTGATAAGATTCCCACGCATACCATTTAGCTTCTTCAATATTAGAATTTGCCTCTTCAAGCGCATCCTCATAAGAGGATTTTTCGTATTCCAAAGTAGAAATTTGATTATGTTGATCATCAATAATAGAACTTAGCTTATGGTGATCATGCCAAAAAAGAAGTAAGAGAACTATGAAGACCATCGTTAGAGGCCTTTTAGTAATTACAGACTTATTGTGTTCCATTCGAATATTATAACTCACTTAACAACACTCAGTCATCTCTAAAGATTGAGTACCGAGAGTACTTAAAACTCAAATAATCTAGATCTAGCTCAAGTTCTATACTACAACACGTATCTCGTGCTAGCTCAGGTTGGCTGCCAGGCTTGGACTCGAACCAAGATAACATCCTTCAGAGGGATGCGTCCTA
>DALYEZ010000013.1:0-4533 GCA_031972295.1 Minisyncoccota bacterium
CCACTCAGCCACGTCTCCAAATTGCATATACGTTATAACAGTTTTATTGTCTTTTTTCAAAAATGTAGTATATTTGGATGTATTCGGCCCTATCGTCTAATGGTTAGGACAGCGGGTTTTCAATCCGTCAATCGGAGTTCGACTCTCCGTAGGGTCACAAATACAAAAAAGAGCTTTGAATAGCTCTTTTTTGTATTTGTGACAGCCGGAGCGCGACTGGCGCGAGGCGGGGTCGCGACCTTTTTCAGCAGAAAAAGAGTTGTGACCACAAAGTACTAGAAACTAATTTTCGTATGTATTCCTTAGTGTTTCTTTTCCCAACTGAGCATGTAAGTCAATAAGTAATTTATGGTTTGATCCATATGAATTTTTTATCTTTATGTTTTGCTCCTCGAAATATCTCTCAGCTTCTTGTTTGGTTTCAAAAGTTGGTTTTAAAGCAATTCCGCCATTTAAAGCATGGGTTATTTTGGGCATACATTTATCAAGTGTTTTAATAAATTTTGCTTCCTCTGTAGCGAGCGACTCGTATTCATGTATTGTGCTATGAATCCATGGAAATACTTCTCCGAACTCTGATTTAATTCGCAAAAAAGCTTCATGTTCTATCTCTGCCTTCTTCCGCATTCCCTCGTCTGAGATACTAAGTGTTGGGGTATCTCCAGCATATGCTTCTACTAAATCATGAATTAAGGCAAATTGAGCAATTTTACCAAGGTCAAGATGTGGGGCATACGAACTCGCAATTGCGCAAGCACAGAGCCCAAGCATCACTGTGTGGTCTGTATCTGATTCAGGAGTTGTTCCGTCTTCGTGAAAAGTAATTCGATTTGTTCTGGCAAAAAAGAGGGAGAGCTGTCCAAGCTCCATGATCTTTATGGTAAGTTTTTCTATGTCCATCAATTCATACTACGTCATCTTTAAGAAGTCGCAAGTTTAGTTGGCCGTACTCTGTTATAATATACACATGCCTTCACTTTGGTACGAAATGCTTGTAAAACCTTCTTGGACTCCATCTGGAGAAACAATCGGACTTATCTGGACTATTCTTTATCCGATCATTATTTTTTGTTTTGTGTGGGTATGTTTAAAAGCTTTTAAGGGACAAATACCAATGGTGATATTTTGGGTTTTTCTTGTAAATGCTATCGCAAACATTATCTTTACTCCGATTCAGTTTGGACTTCAAAACCTTCCTCTTGCAGCGGTTGATATTCTTGTCATACTCGGCACAATAATCACAGGAATGATTCTTGTTTTTCCATATTCAAAATTAGTTTTTGCGCTCCAGATTCCATACTTGGTTTGGGTCTCTATTGCTACATTTTTACAACTCTCAATCACGTGGATGAATAGGTAATATGAAAGACAAGGGTTTCGCAGAGTATGTGGTAGGGGATTTGTTTGGCTATCTTGATGACGTCTCTGCTCGAGCAATGTTTGGAGGATATGGGATTTATAGAGGTGGGGTTATGTTTGGACTTATTGCTGAAGGAGAACTTTACTTTAAAGTAAGTGAGGGTGAGACTAAAAAATATGAATCTTTTAGCAGTAAACCCTTTCATTACAGTCGCAAAGATAAGGGTGCGATTACGATGTCGTACTGGTGTATACCAGAAGAGGTACAGGAAGACAGTCGTTTGTTTCGAGAACTAGCCGAAGAATCATACGAACTTGCCCTTGAAAAAGCAGTCAAAAAGACTTCAAAAAAGAAGGCTTCAGGTAAGTAGAAATAATCAGGAAAATGCGTATAATAGGGAAGTCTGGAAAAAAGAGCCTGTTTTAAATAGGTGAAATATAACGGAGGATTGGATGAGTGGTTTAAATCAGCGGTTTACTAAACCGCCGACGGGTAAAACTGTCCGTGAGTTCGAATCTCACATCCTCCGCTCGTGTAAAAAAGCCCTACAAGGGCATTTTTTATTGAGCGGAGGATAGAAAGTGCTTAACGCACTTTCGTGTGAGATTCGAAAAGCTTTCCGTTATTTGTGAGGAGCTTTGCTCTGAACAAATCGGAAAGGCATACTGCTCCTGTAAGGAGAGAAATTCTCACATCCTCCGCCACAATGTAAAAGTATCGAACAATGACTCATTTAGCTTTATGTTAAAATAAATACATTAATAATGTATGGAGTCATCAAAGCTTGGAACTACTTTTGAAAATAAAGAACAGATAAAAGTAGAGACAAAAGTTCTCTCGACAGATGAATTACTTGAGATGATCTATAAAGGAACTTCATTTCCTCAAGATGCGAGATTTCTTTCTGTGGAAGAAGGAGGTGTCTTTATGTATTTCTCCCCAAGCGACGTTATTAGTATTAGTAGATTTCCATCAAAAAAGCTTTTCCCAATTGTATACGAAGCAAACAAAGTAGTTGGCATCTCAGAATTAGAGCAAGACCCTAAAGATGCTCAGAATTTCTGGATAAAGTTTGTCTCTGTTGATCCAATATATCAAGATAAAGGATATGCATCTAGATTACTTAGACAAATTTTCCAATTCGCAAAAGATAATGGATACACACTAGAACCTTCTTTTTATTCTGAACAAGGTCTAGAAAAACTAAAAAATGTTATTGAAAAACTTTCTATTGAAACTGGTGTTAACCTTGTTAATCGTCATTATAGCTAGCGACCCATATACATATTTTAGAGCTTGGGAAAGATGCTAAAATACCCCTATGGGATCTAGACGTGTGGGTACTTAACCCACAATCCTCGCTCGCGCTATTTAGGTATCTCCTCAATCGATTTATTTCTGTGAATTATTTCATCATTACGAACTGAGAGAAAAAATTCATATTGGTTTTTTGGTTCGCGTCCATACCACTTCAGGAAGTCACTATCGATAGGTTTATTTTTGAGCTCAGCACCTCGTTTTTCTAGAAAGCGACTGTATTGCTCAAATGCATGGCTTTCGAATAAGAAGTTAAGCTCATACGAATATCGAGAGTTGATGACATATAAAAAATACGATGCCCAGAAGTAGAAGAAGGCGAAAAGCATCGGAATAAGGGTGTGGCGAATTGTGCCGGCACGTTCTTCTTTGTGAGCAAGCTGAGATATTACCACAACATGCATTGTCTCGTTGTCCTGGGCTATTTGAGCGAACTGAGCCACATCTGACAGCTGGAGCGCCTTTTTCTCATGAGAGTAAAAAAGGGTTAAAAGGGTGTAAACAGACGAAGTCCATGAATGGTAGGGTACACGGGCAATGACTTCAACTGAGCGAAACTTTAAATATGATGGTTCTTTTCCGTACACAAAATTACCACACCACACGAGAGATTTTCCTAATAGAAGCGGAAGCAAGCTTGGTTGATAGGTGTCGTATGTTGTTTTGTACTCCTTCAGAAAAGAATCATCATTAAGTTTTTGATTGAGTGTTTCAAGCTCTTCGTTGTTTCGGCGTAATTCCATACAAGAGATTTTTATTGCAAAACACCTTCGTGCTTAAGGAGCCATTCTTTTTTATCTAGTCCTCCAGAATATCCACCAAGAGATCCGTCACTTGCAAGAACACGATGACAGGGAACAATGAGGCACACTGGATTTGCACCAATAGCAGTGCCAACACTTCGAACTGCTTTTTCATTTCCTGTGCGTTTTGCAATATCTTTGTATCGTGCCACCTGACCAGATTTTATTTTCCCTACGGCATTCCACACCGCAATTTGGGCTTTAGTGCCTGTGACAGCGATGGGAATATTCTGTAATGAATGTTTCGCATCTTTGAAATACTTTTTGAAATCAGCATCGTACGGACCTTTAGTAACCCGCTTTACTTGATACATATCGAGGTGTTTTTCAAGATATTTTTCTACAAGCGTTGCTTGGGTGTCAAAAAACACACCAACTACTTTCTTATCTTCTGTGTAGAGATAGGTGAGTGGCCCGATAGGTGTTGCGTTTGTTGATGAAAAAAGTGTCATGTTTGTATTGTAGCAAGAGTCTTTACATTGTCACCACCTGGCGAGAAATGAGTCGTTTGTAAGGCTCACAGTCTTTTGCAAGTTCCTCATGTGTACCCATGCCTGCGATTTGACCATGATCCATGACAATAATCTGGTCTGCATCTCGTACCGTAGAGAGCCGGTGAGCGATAATAATACCGGTACGTCCTTTGAGAGCATCTTTCATTGCGTCATGGATTAAAGCTTCATTTTCTGCATCAAGACTGCTTGTAGCTTCATCAAAAATAAGAATAGACGGGTTTTTAATGAGCGCACGCGCAATACCAACACGCTGACGCTCGCCACCAGAGAGTTTCACTCCTTTTTCACCAATGACTGTATCGTAGCCATTTTCAAGACGGTCAAAGAACTGGTCAATACGAGCAAGTTTTGCAACACGGTCTAAATCTTTTTCAGCCTCTGCTTTTTTATCATCTTGTACACCAAAGAGAATATTGTATTTGAGTGATTTGTCGAAGAGTTCAACGTGTTGCTCTACATAACCGATACTTCTTCGATACTCTTCCAGATTAATCTCACGCAAGTCAGTACCATCAATTGTGATAGACCCTGATGTTGG